>CAUTRO010000146.1:0-4034 GCA_963540685.1 uncultured Streptococcus sp. | reverse complement strand
CAGGAGCTAACTGAGGATCTAAGGTGAAGGGGCCAAAAGACAAGCGCTTTAAGGTCATCACTTTACTTTAACCCCGATGGCTAAGAACATTTTTTTAACTTGGTGGTATTTTCCTTCTGAGATTTGGACTTGGGCCTTGCTGTAGTTGGGACGACTCTCTAGAATGGTTAAGGAGGCAGGTTTACACTTAGTCCCATCTAAAAAAGTGATACCTTCTTGAAAACGATCGATATGAGCGGGTTCGAGTGGACCGTTGGCTTCTACCTCATAGACCTTCTCCACATGGTATTGAGGATGGAGCAGTTGGAAACCTAAAGGACCATTATCTGTAATTAGGAGCAAGCCACTAGTATCGCGATCGAGGCGACCAAGCGGATAGAGATCTGGGTACTCTTGCTTAGGGTCCACTAGATTGATCACCGTTGGATGGTGTGCGTCTCTTTTGGCGGTCACAGCCCCGATTGGTTTATGGAGCATGTAGTAGTGGTGACGCGGTTCCCTAATGATCCGTGATCCTATTTGAATCTCTTGAAGTCCAGGGTCAATATTTTGTGATAGTTTCTTAGCAGGTAGGTGATCGACCAAGATTTGTCTTTTTGCAAGTAACTGTTTGATGTCTTTTCGAGCATACTGATGGCTGGCCATCAATTGATCTAATCTCATGGGCGCCTCTTTTTCTGAAAGTTTTGTAACCAGTTTATCATGAAAAGAAAAGGAAATTGAGTCGGAGAAAAGAAATGAGGATGAAAACATTTACAACTAGCTGAACTGTGTTTTTTAGATAGGACTGTGGTATAATTGTTCAGTTAGAAATATTATTTAAAATTATATAGAGGAAATCATGACAAAATTAAGAGAAGATATTCGTAACGTTGCAATCATTGCTCACGTTGACCATGGGAAAACAACCTTGGTAGACGAATTGTTGAAACAATCGCACACCTTGGATGAACGTAAAGAATTGCAAGAGCGTGCAATGGACTCAAACGATCTTGAAAAAGAACGTGGGATTACCATTCTTGCTAAAAATACAGCCGTTGCTTATAACGGAACTCGGATCAATATCATGGACACACCAGGACACGCGGACTTCGGTGGAGAAGTGGAACGGATCATGAAAATGGTTGACGGGGTTGTATTGGTCGTAGATGCCTACGAAGGAACCATGCCTCAGACTCGTTTCGTATTGAAAAAGGCCTTGGAACAAGACCTTGTTCCAATCGTTGTTGTCAACAAAATCGACAAACCATCTGCTCGTCCAGAAGAAGTTGTAGATGAAGTTCTTGAACTGTTCATCGAATTGGGTGCGGATGACGACCAATTGGAATTCCCAGTTGTTTATGCATCTGCAATCAACGGAACCTCTTCACTTTCAGATGATCCAGCTGATCAAGAGCACACAATGGCACCGATCTTTGATACCATCATTGATCACATCCCAGCTCCAGTTGATAACTCAGATGAACCTCTTCAATTCCAAGTATCCCTTCTTGACTACAACGACTTCGTTGGACGGATCGGTATCGGACGTGTTTTCCGTGGTACTGTAAAAGTTGGGGACCAAGTAACCCTTTCTAAATTGGATGGAACGACTAAAAACTTCCGCGTAACAAAACTCTTTGGTTTCTTTGGTTTGGAACGTCGCGAGATTCAAGAAGCGAAAGCTGGTGACTTGATCGCCATCTCTGGTATGGAAGATATCTTCGTTGGAGAAACGATTACTCCAACAGACGCAGTTGAGGCCTTGCCAGTTCTTCACATCGATGAACCAACACTTCAAATGACTTTCTTGGTGAATAACTCACCATTTGCTGGTCGTGAAGGAAAATGGGTGACCTCTCGTAAAGTCGAAGAACGCTTGCAGGCAGAATTGCAAACAGACGTCTCTCTTCGTGTTGACCCAACTGATTCACCTGATAAATGGACAGTTTCAGGACGTGGGGAATTGCATTTGTCTATCTTGATCGAAACCATGCGTCGTGAAGGATACGAATTGCAAGTATCTCGTCCAGAAGTAATCATCAAGGAAATTGATGGTGTCAAATGTGAACCATTTGAGCGCGTACAAATCGACACACCAGAAGAATACCAAGGATCTGTTATCCAAAGCCTTTCTGAACGTAAAGGTGAAATGTTGGATATGATTGCAACTGGTAACGGTCAAACTCGTTTGGTCTTCCTTGTTCCAGCGCGTGGGTTGATTGGGTACTCAACAGAGTTCTTGTCAATGACACGTGGTTACGGAATCATGAACCACACCTTTGACCAATACTTGCCAGTGATTCCAGGAGAAATTGGTGGACGTCACCGTGGTGCTCTTGTTTCCATCGATAACGGAAAAGCAACGACATACTCAATAATGTCTATTGAAGAACGTGGTACGATCTTTGTCAATCCAGGTACAGAGGTTTACGAAGGAATGATCATTGGGGAAAACTCTCGTGAGAACGACTTGACTGTCAACATTACGAAAGCAAAACAAATGACCAACGTTCGTTCAGCTACCAAGGACCAAACAGCGGTTATCAAGACTCCTCGTATCTTAACCTTGGAAGAATCTCTTGAGTTCTTGAACGACGATGAGTACATGGAAGTAACACCTGAATCTATCCGTTTGCGTAAACAAATCTTGAACAAAGCTGAACGCGAAAAAGCAAATAAAAAGAAAAAATCAGCAGCTGCTGAATAATACGAAAAGAAAGGAGAAACAAAATGGTCTATTTTATCTTAGGGATTTTGATTCTCCTTTTTTACCTTTTTATGACCCCAAAAAGTATTCGTGGTACTTTGAACAGTGTCACCATGGTGGTCTTGATCGTCTCTATTATTGTTTTAACTTGTCTGGCTATATTTCAGATCTTCCAACTACCATCTGAATTTTTTGTCGGTGCCTTTCTGGCTTTTGTTGGCTATCTGGCTTTGGTAGATATTTCCAGAATGACAACCAAACAGAAAAAATAAACGGTGACGTGATTTTTAAAGCCCTTTGGGCTTTTTAATTTTGCTAAAAAAAGGTAAAATAGAGGGTGATAAAAATGGAGCGACAAAAATATGAAATTTGTGAAACAATTTGAAAATAAAAAGGTTCTTGTACTAGGTTTGGCCAAATCAGGTGAGTCAGCTGCCCGTTTGTTGGATCGACTAGGAGCGATTGTAACTGTCAATGATGGCAAACCTTTTGAAGAAAACCCAGCCGCCCAAAGTCTACTAGAAGAAGGGATTAAAGTCGTGACAGGAGGCCACCCTCTGGAATTGTTGGATGAAGACTTTGCGGTCATGGTCAAAAATCCAGGGATTCCCTATTCCAACCCGATGGTAGAAAAAGCACTGGAAAAAGGCATTCCAGTACTGACGGAAGTGGAATTGGCTTACTTGATTTCAGATGCACCGATCATTGGGATTACAGGATCAAATGGAAAGACGACGACGACAACCATGATCGGAGAAGTCTTGACGGCTGCTGGTCAAGGCGGTCTATTGTCTGGGAATATTGGTTTTCCAGCCAGCCAAGTCGCACAAACAGCGACAGAAAAAGAAGTTCTGGTCATGGAATTGTCTTCTTTCCAATTAATGGGCATTGAAGCCTTCCATCCAGAGATTGCAGTGATTACCAACCTCATGCCAACTCATATCGACTACCATGGTTCTTTTGAAAATTATGTAGCTGCCAAATGGAATCTTCAAAAGAATATGACAGAAAAAGATGTCATTGTATTAAACTTCAACCAAGACCTGGCTAAGGAACTGGCTACAAAAACCAAAGCAAGGGTCCTTCCATTTTCTACAATCGAAAAAGTGGAAGGTGCTTATTTGGAAGATGGACTTCTCAAGTTTAAGGGAGAAGCTGTCATGCGTGCGGATGAACTGGGTGTTCCAGGGAGCCACAATGTAGAAAATGCCTTGGCAACGATTGCTGTTGCAAAAGTCCGGGGAGTAGAGAATGAGATCATTAGAGAAACCTTGTCAGCCTTTGGGGGCGTTAAACACCGTCTACAATATGTGGATGAGATTCAAGGTGTCAAATTCTACAATGA
>CAUTRO010000145.1:0-4063 GCA_963540685.1 uncultured Streptococcus sp. | reverse complement strand
ATTATCTTGATTCATTTTAAAACTTTAAACTCATTTTTATTTTTTACAGAATCGCTTAACTTATTTTAAAATAGTTTGTCTACATTCAATAAGGATAAGTGAAAAAACGCTTATCCTTTTTTAAAACAAGCGTCTTGCGACCGTTTACAAAGCTATAAAACAATGGTACAATATCTATGAAGAAAGGAGATCGCTTTATGAAAAAAATCATCTATCCAACTGCGACCCTATTAACGGCTTTTGCTCTATTATCCGTTCAAACAGCAAAAGCAGACACAGCTCAAGCGTCGGATCAAGCCAATGAACCGGCAGCATCAGTAGAAGAGGTTGTGGCTTCTCCAACTTCAGAAACCTCCACAGAAAATCAGGGAGGGGGAGTCGAGACACCTGCTGCGACTGACCGTGAAGCAGTCCCTGCTGCCTCGCCAACGGCAACAACGGAGACGGCATCTCCTGAAGTTGAAAAACTGCTGGAAGACATGCCTCTCAAGCAAAAGGTTACTCAAATGATCATGCCGGACTTCCGTAAATGGCAGGAGGCAGGTCAGGAGTCGCCACAAGATCTCACGAAGGTCAATGCTGAAGTAGCAGAGGCGATTGATCAGTATGATTTTGGTGGCGTCATTTTATTTGCTGAGAATGTAAAAGAAACCAAGCAAACACTGGCATTGACACAAGATATGCAAAAGGCAGCCATTGAAAACAAGGCCAATAACGGGAAGATTCCGCTATTGTTAGCGATCGACCAAGAAGGGGGCATCGTCTATCGGTTGGGTAGTGGTACAGCTCTCCCAGGGAATATGGCCATTGGCGCTACCAATGATCCCAAGTTAGCGACAGAAGCAGGTCAAATTATCGGTCGCGAACTTTCTGCCTTAGGTTTGAATGTTGATTTTGCACCTGTATTGGATACCAATAATAATCCACAAAACCCTGTCATTGGGCTACGTTCCTTCTCCTCTGATCCAAATCGAGTAGCTTACCTAGGAATTCCAATGATGAAGGGAATTCAGGACTACAATGTGGCCGTCGCTGCTAAGCATTTCCCAGGTCACGGAGATACAGCGGTTGATTCCCATACAGGTCTTCCATTGGTGGATAAATCTCTTGCCGAACTTGAAAAGTTAGAGCTCCTCCCCTTCAAGAAAGCCATGGATGCGGGTGTAGACCTCTTGATGACGGCTCATATCCAATACCCACAAATTGAAACAGATCAGGTTGTGTCAAAAGAAACCGGTGAGAAAATCTATGTCCCAGCGACACTTTCAGATGACATTTTAACGGGCTTGGTACGAAAGAAATACGGCTATAAGGGTGTGATTGTCTCCGATGCTATGGGAATGGACGCTATTGCTAAGAACTTCGGTGAGGTGGAAGCTGTGAAGATGGCGATCAAAGCAGGAGTTGATCTGGTCTTGATGCCAACGACCCTTCGCAGTAAATCCGATTTGACCAAGATTGATACCATTGTCGATGAAGTAGTTCGTGCGGTGCAAACGGGTGACATCTCAGAAGATCGTTTAAATCAGTCCGTTCGTCGGATCCTCACCCTCAAAGAAAAACGTGGGGTCTTAAATTTTGATCCAAGTGCTCGGACGCCTGAAAAAGCAGAAGAAGCAGTTGGATCCAATCTGAATCGTGATTTGGAACGCAAGATTGCGGCAGCAGCGGTGACGGTTGTAAAAAATGAAGACAATACCCTGCCATTTAAGGTCCAAAAAGGGGACCATGTCTTACTCTTAGGAGCTTTTGAAAATGAAGTTCCTGGACTAAATTTGGGTATGCGTCGCTTAATAGCGGATGGGGTGCTTCCAAAAGATAGCCCCTTTGTGGCGAAGAACTTCACCAAAGAATCTACCCTTGATAGTCTAAAAGAAGACCTAGAGAAAGCAACCCATATCGTGGTGATTTCAGAGATCGGTTATGAAGGACAATTGGATAAAGATTTCTGGCGGACCAAGATCCCAACAGAGATCATCCAATATGCCAATACCAAGCAGAAAAAGGCAGCCATCCTTTCGATCTCCAAACCGTATGATGTAGCCAACTATCCAGCGGCGAAAGCTATTTTAGCAGTCTATGGAAATAAGGGAATGGATCCAACGGAATCCCTCAAACCAGATAATGCCTTTGGTCCGAATATTCCTGCAGGGGTGGAAGTCATCTTCAATGGCAAGGAACACATAGGTACTTTACCGGTGGATATTCCAAAAATTGTAGATGGAAAAATGTCGGAAACAGAGTACGCCTACCGCATTGGTCATGGACTCTTCTATCCAGCGCCTGCTCCAATACCGACACCAGAACCTCAGAGTCCAACTCCACCAGCTCTCGATCCAACTCATCAGACAAAACGAGTAGAAGTTGGAAAGACGGGAACACAGGTTCTTGTTAGCAAGCAAGAAAAAGCAAGCCCTCTTGATGGTCCACAGGTTACACCGCTCTCTGTGTCACATGACACTGCTCAGGCTCCTGTCAGTGTATCGGCAAGCCCTACTTCATCGGTATTGCCAAAGACCGGTCAAACAGAAAACCTCCTAGCCCTTATGGGTGTCAGCCTTTTAACCTTCCTTGGATCTTTTGTCTATCCGAGAAAGAAAAACTAAGTCATTTTGAATCTCAATTGGGTGATCACCTAATTGAGATTTTTAAGTAAAAATTTACTAAATTAACTTAAAACAGCAGATGCAAGCAGAAGGTGAAATAGGATGAAAACCTCTACTATAGGCTTTTTAAACTCAAATTGAAAAATAAATAAATTTTTACTAAAAATACTTGAAATTTTACTTATGATCATATATAATAAAAATATAAAACGTTTACAAAACTAAAGGAGTTTCACATGACTACATCCATCACGTCTCAAGATCTACAAGAAAAGTTTCAGGCTGTCTTTGGCGAAAAGGCTGATCATACCTTCTTTTCACCAGGACGGATTAATCTGATCGGTGAACACACCGACTACAACGGAGGACACGTCTTCCCGGCAGCCATTACACTTGGTACCTACGGAGCAGCAAGAAAGCGCGAAGACAAGGTCTTGCGTTTCTTCTCAGGCAATTTTGAAGACAAGGGGATCATTGAAGTCCCACTGGAGAATCTTCATTTTGAAAAAGAGCACAACTGGACCAACTATCCAAAAGGCGTTCTCCATTTCTTACAAGAAGCTGGTCATGTCATTGATAGCGGGATGGATGTCTATGTCTACGGCAATATCCCAAATGGATCAGGCCTTTCCTCTTCAGCTTCCCTTGAGCTCTTGATGGGCGTCATCGCTGAGAAACTATTTGATCTTCAGTTAGATCGACTAGATCTGGTCAAGATCGGGAAACAAACCGAAAATCACTTCATCGGGGTTAATTCTGGTATCATGGACCAATTTGCCATCGGTATGGGGGCTGATCAACGGGCTATTTATCTCGATACCAACACCCTAGAATATGATTTGGTACCGCTCGACCTTAAAGACAATGTTGTGGTCATCATGAATACCAACAAACGCCGGGAATTAGCGGATTCCAAATACAATGAACGCCGTTCAGAATGTGAAACAGCTGTCTCTGAACTCCAAGAAAAACTAGCTATCCAAACCTTAGGGGAATTAGACCTCTGGTCCTTCGATGCCTACAGCTACCTGATCAAAGATGACAATCGCATCAAACGGGCTCGCCATGCGGTACTCGAAAACCAACGGACTTTACAAGCTCGTAAGGCACTTGAGGCAGGTGATTTAGAAGGATTTGGCCGTCTTATGAATGCTTCCCACGTATCTTTGGAGCATGACTACCAAGTGACTGGTTTAGAATTAGATACTTTGGTCCATACAGCTTGGGAACAAGACGGCGTCTTGGGAGCTCGTATGACTGGAGCAGGCTTTGGTGGTTGCGCCATCGCCCTCGTAAACAAAGATAAGGTTGAGGCTTTTGAAGAAGCTGTCGGCAAACGTTATGAGGAAGTCGTTGGCTATGCACCAAGCTTCTATATTGCAGAGGTTGCTGCAGGAACACGGGTGCTTGATTAAAAAGGAGATAGGATGACAGAACAGGTATTAGATGCATTTGTC
>CAUTRO010000144.1:0-4071 GCA_963540685.1 uncultured Streptococcus sp. | reverse complement strand
CCCTTTCAGGTTACTTGAATGCTATCAACCCATTTGACCAACCAGGTGTTGAAGCATACAAGAAAAACATGTTTGCCCTTCTTGGCAAACCAGGATTTGAAGAACTTGGAGCAGAACTCAACGCTCGCCTTTAATCGACAGACAAAACGATCTCGCAAGAGGTCGTTTTTTTGGTCCAGATAGATTGGAGTTGGTCCTAGGTTAGTTTTATGTTATAGTAGAAGAGAAGAATAAAAAGGAGAGCCTGAAATGTCAGAGAAAGATCAAGAAAAATTTATAAACGACAATCCGGTGGATGGGACGCCTCATTTTGATGTAGCTGCGCCAGCCCTTGTCCCAAAAGAAGAATTAGAAGATGTCGTCGTTTCAGAAGCAGAGGGAATACCAGGGATGCCAGCGACAGAAATGAAGGAAGAACCAACTGAAGCTACTATTTCAGACACCATCGAGAGCCCAGATGTGGATGAAACAACTGTCGAAAAAGATCCGCAAGCAGTTGTTGCTTCCCAATCTATTCTTCCATTCCAGCCTACAATTGAAGCTTTTCCTAGTGTTACTTCTGAAGGAGCTGATTCACAAGGACAGACTGATCCAGCTATCCAGATCCAGCAAACTCCTTCTCCTGTCCGCAAACCGATGGATCCGGCAGATAAAAAGGCTATTCGTTTTGCGCTTGGCATTTTAGTAGGTCTCTTAATCGGTGCTATTAGTGGCTATCTAATTGGCCACGCTGCCCCTAGTAGCTCTGAAGCAAGAAAGCAAGATTCCTCTTTATCAGCTGATAAGTCAGCTTCTTCTTATACTATTGATGTGGAGCAATTGACTGCTGAAGATGCAGAATCCAATTTTAGCTGGGAGCAGTCAGATGTTGAAAAACTTCAATTTTTGACTGGAGAAGAGGATGGGATGAGTCCGGAAGAAATGGTAGAGGTTTATGGGAAAGCCAATGCTGTTCAATTTGATGATGGAGAGCTGAAATTAAATTGGGATAATAGCTCTTATAATAAAGAGGTCAGAGCTGTTTTTGCTAAGAATGGCAAACAATTGCAGCTTTCTAAGTTTGAATTCAATCAGTATGTGAAAGATCTCACAGTAGAGGATCATTTTGCAGATGGCTTAAAAGTTGGAGATAGTGAGACAGGCCTTGGAGGGACTTCTTATAAAGAGCTCTTGGATAAATACGGGGATGGTGTCAATCTGAGTGTGAGTGCATCTGATGATTCAGACAAGGTGGAAATGGTCATGGACTTCAAAAAGAAAAATGGGGACTATGTGGATTTGACCTTTGTTCGCCAATCCAATGGGGATTTCCTCTTGAGCAGTAAAGAAAGCTACTAACAGGATAAGACAAGAAAGAGGCGCAAGCCTTTTTTCTTTCAGATAAGACAAGACAAATGCGCTATTTTTCTATACAATAGAAGGAGTTTGAATAGAAAGAGAACAAAGGATGGAAGAACTCAAAATATGGATAGAGAAGCATAAACGGCTCCTCCGAAAAGCTGTGATAGCTTTGCTAGCTTTTATTATCGGTGCTTGCTTGGTACTGATGATTCATCCGGTTAAAACGGTGCCAAAAGATCGCTTATTAACCTTCTCTCAGATGCAAGAAACAAGCGACCAATATGTTGGGAAAACCACCAAAGAACCGCCTATAGAAGACCTCTTGTCCTTAGAACTGACAAAGGAAGATCGCAAGCCTCAAAAGAATTGGGTAACCTTAGCGGCCTTCGTAAAGAAATTTGGAAAAGCAGAGAGTTTTACGCAAGAAGAAACCAGTTTTGGAGCACAAGTCCAGCTAGGCTATGGGACTGCTGTGCAGGGGATCAATCCTTATACAATCGAATTTCAAAAGCAGGATGGTGCTTTTTATTTGAGTGCGATTCAAAGTTTTGCGCCCCAGTCGATTCGCTATCAGAGCAAAAGGAATTTGAAACTGGCTGATTTTACAAGTTATCAGACCTTGGATGGAAAGAAGGAAAAGGGAACGGCGGTAGAGGACGTTTTGAAAACATCCGGCCTTCCCAATTCTCTGAGTTTGACCACTATAAAGGACAAACAAGTCTTGGCCCTGTCTTATCAGGTGACAGATGGGTTGGTCTCTTTGACCTTTGAACGCGACCAGAGTGGTCAGTATTGGTTGAGTAAGAAGGGGTGAAGCGAATGATCGAATGGATGAAAAAAAATCAAAAAGAATTTTTACTGCCCTTTTTGTGTTTACTCTTAGGAGTCTTGCTTACCATTGCAACCATTCAGGTGCAAGAGCAGGGAACCGATACCAAGGAGGATCAAAAACTCACCCATTTCCAGCCAAAAGATTACCAAAATTTGGTAACTGATGAACAAGAAGTCAAGCAGTTTCAGTGGACGATCGAAGCCGTAGCAAATTTGAAAGTCCGATTCAAGCAAAGGCAGCAACCAGGAACTCGCCTGGAAACTCTTGTAGCTAAATGGGGAAAAGCACAAAAAGTTCGGTACACAAAAACAGCTCAAGGGGATAAAACTGTTCTGGTCTTGACTTATGCAGCCAAGCAGTCAGAAAAGGGCAAGAAAAGTGTCACTCTATGGTTTGAACAAGAGCAGGACAAAGGCTATCGCTTGACGATGGTGGATGCGACGAATTTGTTGGATCCAACAGAGAAGTCAAGCAGTGAGAAAGAAATCACTATTGAAAAGGGGAAAAAAGGAACAGACTTCGCTCAGCTCATTCAGAAGCTAGGAAATCCTCAACGCTTGGTCTGGGGGGAACTGCTAGATGGTGGAATGGGTTATCGCGCGAGTTACCAGATACCAGGTCAGCCAGAAGTTGTCATGGAGTTTAAGGTCAAAGGCTCTAAGCTAATCATGGTCTAAGAAGGGAGAAATCATTGGACAATCATCGGACGGACATAAAGGCAGCTTCGTCTCACCAGGGTGGGACGAAGCTTGATTTCAGAAGAAGATTTAGCTTCTTTAGGGATGGAAAATCATCAAGAAACTAGAACCAATATAGGGGATACTGAGTCTGAATCCTCATCATCTTCTAAAAAAGAGGGGATAGGCTCGCTTTTACGATTTTTGGGGTGGTTAGCTTGCATAACGGCTTTGGTGTTTGCACTTCAAAACATAGGTGATGGGGACCTTTCCACATCTTCCTCGAGCGAGGGGGCTAAGAGTTTTTCAAGTGATGGTCTCAGGAGACAACGTCTGAATAGTACAAATAGTCCCTACATCGCATCAGCTGGGGAATTTCAATTTCAGCCAAGCTATGAAAAGGCCATTTCCCTTATTCCAGGTTTTGCAGTGGATGACAAAAAGACCTATCTTGGAACTGTGGAACCCAAAGATCTCGTTGCGACTTTAGGTAAAGCTAGTAGTGGAGAGGCAACCTATATTGATAGCAGTTCAACTCCTTATTTGCTGTCCTTTGATTATCAATCGGATGATGCTTCTGGCGATGTCCTTCTTGAAAAAATGGGCGCCTATTACAAGCTCGCTCTTTTAAGTTTGAAACACTTAAAGAGTGATCGATTTGCAAATAAGAATGGCAGTTTAACGAAGGACGATTTTACGAATATCAAAGTTGGGATGCCTTATTTAGAGTTGCTTAATACGGTGGGGATTCCGGATCAAGTGCAGTTATCCCAAATTACGAGTTACAATGAATCACCGACCTTTACGTACCGATTGTCTGATTCTCAAACGGTCCAAATCCATTTTGATAGTCGGAAAACTATCAAAGATATCACATCTAAAGAGGGGACAACTCCACCAGCTTCTTCCTCGACACCTTAAGTGTTCATCTCTCTAGGATTGTGGTATAATATGGATACGTTTAATTGAAATGAATGGAGAATCTCATGACTGCACAAAAAATGTCTGCTCAAGAAATTATCGCTTTTATCGGAAATGCCGAAAAGAAAACCAATGTGAAAGTAACCTTTGAGGGGGAATTAGCAACAGCTGTTCCAACTTCTGTCACGAAACTAGGTAATGTTTTGTTTGGTGACTGGAAAGATATCGAGCCTCTTCTTGCTAACTTGACGGAAAACAAGGATTATGTTGTGGAACAAGATGGCCGCAACTCAGCTGTTC
>CAUTRO010000143.1:0-4088 GCA_963540685.1 uncultured Streptococcus sp. | reverse complement strand
CTACAAGTCTGGGAAGGTCCTGCTCCAGGGCAATGACCTCACTCCTTACCTGGCCTTTTTCGGGCAAGATGCTGGGAACCCTAAGCGTTCTACTTCATCTGCACGACAAGATCTAGCCATGATTGGAACGGACGAGGTTGGGAACGGCTCTTATTTTGGTGGACTCACCGTGGTCGCATCCTTTGTCACACCTGACCAGCACGACTGGCTCAAAAAGCTTGGTGTTGGAGATTCGAAGACCTTGGATGATCGAAAAATTCAGCAATTGGCTCCTCTCCTTGAGGAAAATATCCAGCACCAAGCACTCTTATTGTCTCCAAAGAAGTACAATGAAGTGATCGCTTCTGGTTACAATGCTGTTTCGGTCAAAGTAGCCCTGCACAATCAGGCCATCTATCTTCTGTTAAATAAAGGAGTCCAGCCTGAACGGATTGTGATCGATGCCTTTACGACTCCCAAAAACTACCAAAAATATGTGAAAGCTGAAAAAAACCAGGTCACCCAAGCTATTGATTTGGAAGAAAAAGCTGAAGGCAAGTATCTAGCTGTTGCGGTTAGCTCCATCATCGCCCGGAATCTCTTCCTTCAAAATTTAGAGGTGCTGGGCAAGGAACTAGGCTTTAATCTCCCAAGTGGAGCAGGCGTTAAGTCCGATCAAGTAGCGGCTAAATTGCTCCAATCTTATGGGATGACAGCTTTAGATTATTGTGCCAAACTCCATTTTAAAAACACAGAGAAAGCAAAGAAATTACTAGAAAGATAAGTTATGTCAAAAAGAAGTTCAAAACATAAATCAAGCTCACCAGTGGTGAGATTCCTTAAAGAATGGGGCCTCTTCAGCATTATCGTTGGGCTCATCATCGTCTCTCGCATCTTCCTCTGGGCTCCCGTCAAGGTGGATGGCCATTCGATGGATCCGACCTTGGCTGACGGCGAGTACCTCCTTGTGGTCAACCATCTCTCGATCGATCGTTTCGACATTGTCGTTGCTAGCGAAAAAGACGATGACGGCAAAACCAAGGACATTGTCAAGCGTGTCATCGGCCTTCCTGGAGATACCATCCAGTATGACAACGATACTCTCTACATCAATGGAAAGAAAACGGATGAGCCCTATTTAAAAGACTACATCGCCCGCTTCAAGAAAGACAAGTTGCAGTCAACCTACACTGGAAAAGGCTTTGAAGAAAACGGAGAACTCTTCCGCCAATTGGCCAATACAGCCCAAGCCTTTACAGTAGACA
The DNA here is from genome assembly GCA_963540685.1 of uncultured Streptococcus sp. Lineage (GTDB taxonomy): Bacteria > Bacillota > Bacilli > Lactobacillales > Streptococcaceae > Streptococcus. The sequence goes on along the minus strand of CAUTRO010000143.1, from coordinate 2,844 downwards.
AGGATGGCAATCCTAAATTTACTTTGAAGTTGCTTGACGATGAATATCTCTTACTTGGAGATGACCGGATCGTTTCAAAAGATAGCCGTCAGGTCGGAGCTTTCAAGAAAGAACAAATCAAAGGGCAAGCCGTCTTTAGACTATGGCCTATTTACCCCTTCAAAACGTATTAGGATAGATCAATAGACTGCGTCATACAGTTATTTCTATTAAACATCAAAGGCTGGACAATTTTTTGCTCAGCCTCTTGCTTTATCAAAAGGAAAAAATGATGGAATATTATTTTTCAGGCACCATTGAGCGCATTATCTTTGAAAATCCTAGCAGTTTTTTTCGAATCCTCTTGCTCGATATCAGCGAGACAGATGCCGAAGATTTTGACAATTTTGAAATCATTGTAACGGGGACAATGGCAGACATCTTAGAAGGCGAAGACTACACTTTCTGGGGAGAGCTGGTCCATCATCCCAAACACGGAGAACAACTTAAAATCAGTCGCTATGAACGATCTAAACCCACTAGCAAGGGCTTGGTGAAATATTTTTCCAGTGATCACTTTAAGGGGATTGGTCTCAAAACGGCTCAAAAGATCGTCGATCTCTATGGTGACGACACCATCGACAAAATTCTAGAGGCTCCTGAAAAATTAGAAGAGATCACAGGCCTCTCCAAGAAAAATCGACTAGCTTTTGTGGACAAGCTCCGTCAGAATTACGGAACAGAACGCATTCTCGCCCAGCTAGCTCATTACGGCATTCCCAATAAATTGGCCTTTCAGATCCAAGATTTCTATAAAGAAGAAACGCTCCTGATCGTGGAGCAACAGCCCTACCAATTGGTGGAAGATATCCAAGGCATGGGTTTTAAAATCGCGGACCAATTGGCCGAAGAGTTGGGGATTGCAAGTGACGCCCCTGAACGTTTCCGCGCAGGTCTGATTCACAGCCTCTTTAGCTATTCTATCGAGACAGGAAACACCTACATCGAAGCCAAGGACCTCTTGCGCTACACCATTGATCTCTTGGAATCTGCACGCCCAGTGGAATTAGATCCGGCAACCATTGCACAAGAATTGGGACGCCTCATTGAGGAAGACAAGGTCCAAAATATGGATACCAAGATCTTTGACAACAGCCTTTTCTTTGCAGAAGAAGGCATTCGCAGTCATATCGGTCGATTGCTGGAGAAAGGTAAAAAAACTTCGTTTGACCCTGAAAAAATTAACCAGGCTATTGCGCAGGTTGAAACAGATTTGGGGATCCACTACGATGCCATTCAAAAAGAGGCCATTCACCAAGCCATCCAAAACAAGGTCTTCATCCTCACTGGGGGACCGGGTACAGGAAAAACCACCGTTATCAATGGGATGATTAGTGTCTATGCCCAACTCCACCAGTTGGATCTTCGTAAGAAACAAAATCTGCCGATCCTGCTGGCTGCCCCAACGGGACGGGCTGCCCGGCGCATGAATGAACTGACAGGACTTCCGAGTGCCACGATCCACCGTCATTTAGGGATGACAGGGGATGATGACACCAGCCACTTAGATGACTATTTAGACGCTAATTTTATTATTGTGGACGAATTTTCTATGGTCGATACCTGGTTGGCCAATCAATTGCTTAGCAATATCGCAACCGATAGCAAACTCTTGATTGTGGGAGATGCAGACCAATTACCATCGGTTAGTCCTGGTCAGGTCCTAGCTGATCTCTTGCAGATTCCTCGCATCCCTCAGACCAAACTCGAACACATTTTCCGCCAAAGTGAAGATTCGACCATTGTGTCCCTTGCAGGAGAAATTCGCCAGGGCAGACTTCCCCATGATTTCACAGACCGAAAAGCCGATCGTTCTTACTTCGAAGCTGGAAGCGAACACATCCCTAAGATGATCGAACAGATCACTTCTGCTGCCCTTCGCAGTCAGATCCCGGCTCGAGATATCCAAGTCTTGGCCCCCATGTACAAGGGCCAGGCCGGCATTGACCATATCAATACGCTCATGCAAGATCTTCTCAATCCAGCTGTCAAAGATCAGGTCGTATTTGATACTCCAGACTGCCAATACCGCGATGGGGATAAGGTCATCCACCTGGTCAATGATGCAGAAAGCAATGTCTTTAATGGAGACATCGGCTACATTACTGACCTTCTTCCGGGTAAATATACAGAATCCAAGCAGGATGAATTGACCATCCAATTTGATGGGAATGAAGTCGTCTATCCACGCAATGAATGGTACAAGATTCGCCTAGCCTATGCTATGAGTATTCACAAGTCTCAAGGGAGCGAGTTTCCTGTGGTGATTTTACCCATCACCAATCAAAGCCATCGGATGTTGCAACGTAATTTGATCTATACCGCCATCACGCGCTCAAAGAGCAAATTGATCCTCTTAGGAGAATACAGCGCTTTTGATTACGCTACTAAGAATACCGGCACTGCGCGTAATACATACTTGGTCGAGCGCTTCATGGACCTGAACGGAGAAACAGCTACCAAGGACTCCTCCTCATCTCTTGCAAGTGTTTCTGCTACTGTCGAAAGCGCACAAAGCAGGGAAGCAACTGTTGAAACCAAGACCGAGACTTCTACACCTCCTATCTATCGACTAACAGAAGACAACCTTCACACCATCTCGCCTATGATCGGACTGACGGATGAGGATATAGCAGCTTTTTTTGCCATTCAAAAAGACGACTAGTGAACAGACTAGTCCTTATAGAATACAGGCAAACTATTTCTTACATCAAACAATCTAATGGATACCAAAAAATTAAAATAATATATTTTTATAGTGCTCATTCAAATATAGCTGAAACTTTCCGCTGTGAGAAAAGTGAG
>CAUTRO010000142.1:0-4134 GCA_963540685.1 uncultured Streptococcus sp. | reverse complement strand
GTGCGGAGGTGGGACGACGAAATCGAATTCTAACGAATGACCGATTTCTGTCCCCTCTCTTTTTGCTCTCTCTTGAGGAATCTAACAAAGAGATTTTGCCGTCGTTTCCTCGCCCAAAAGAAAAACCTTTTCCACAAAAGTTGGAAAAGGCTGGCTAGCTTAGTTCCAGCTAGTAAAATCACAGACACTAAGAATGATGGTTGCAATCTCGATTGGATCTTCCTTGGCTCCAGATTCTAGCCAGGTTACAATCACCGATTCGATTGTAGCAATAAAGATCTCAAGTCCGTATTTGTAGGGGACCTGGAAGTCTGAGATGATGTGCTCCTCAGCATGGGGAGTATCGTCTAATGCATGAAGGGTAAAACCTCTTACCAATTTACGAAAGTCCGAATAGCAGGCTTGAGTGAGGGCGTAGATAAAGTCATAGTTTTCTTTAATGGTCGTTAAGACATTGAGAAAATTCACCTTGACAGGGCTTCCTTCAACAAAAAGACTATCCAATTCTTGCACCATATCCATTTTCATTTGCTCGAACATGTCGTACTTATCTACATAATGCAAGTAGAAGGTCCCCCGGTTAATACCGGCGGTCTCTGTCAATTGACGAATCGTAATTCTATCAAAAGGTTGCTGCAGTAGCAGTTTTGAAAGCGCGTCTCTCAAATCGGCCTTGGTTGTCGTTTGTCTTTGTCGTGCCATATGTTCCTTTCTATTGTTGTATGATTCTGTTTCTATTTATTTGACATTGAAATAATTTACAGATTAAATAATTTCACGCTACTAACAAATAGCATTATACTCTAAAAAAATAAATTAGACAAATCTTCCATTTTTTGAAAAAATTATAAAAATATGTAAGAAATTCACAAGCTTTTGGCTGACGGGGCTCGACAAGAATTTATGAAAATATCACAATGATTAGTGATTTAAAATAATTCCCTTCTAAAAAAATAGTCAGGAAATTTTTAGGAAAAGAATAGACAGGATGTCGAGGGTAAGGAAAGAAACAAAAGATCCAGCACGATTCAAAGTGCTGGTTTTCCTTATTTGATAAGGGTTGTTACAATTAAATGAAAATTTAAGATGGTTAGGACAATAGCGACTAGATAGCCTAAGAAGGTATTCCATTTAGCATTGACGTGTTCTCCCATGATGTCTTTATTGGAAGTGAAATAAACCAAAGGGAAGATAGAAAAGGGGAGGGCTACTGATAGAAAGACCTGGGAATAGACCAGCAGGTCGTCCAAGACATGTTCCTGATCTCCAAATAAAATCGCGACGATGATAACTGGAAGAAGGGCAATGATCCGAGTCATAAGACGAACGACCCATTGTGGTAGGCGGAATTTAAGGAACCCTTCCATAACGATTTGACCGGTTAGGGTACCAGTAATGGTTGAATTTTGGCCACTTGCCAATAAAGCGATGGCAAAGAGTGTAGACAAGAAAGGACTAGCAATAGCACCAGCAATGTGGTTATCCTTGAGGGCATTGTACATGCTAGAAAAAGCACCGATCTTATCTCCATGGCCAAAAAAGAGAGCCGCTCCAAGAATCAAGAGGAGGGAGTTGACGACAAAGGCCAAACTCAATTCGATATTGGAATCCCAGGTCATAAAGCGAACCGCCCGCTTGATATCTGCTGGATCCTTGTAATCGACTTTTCTTGTTTGAGAGATGGATGAGTGGAGGTAGAGGTTGTGGGGCATAACCGTTGCCCCGATGATCCCCAGTGCCAAGGTCAAGGCTTCATTTCCTTTTGGAAGACCGATTCCCAGTACTTCTTTTTGAGGGAGAAAGCCCGCGAAGATTCCTCCGATATCTGGCTTCGATAGGAAAACCAAGTAGCCAAAAATCGCAAGGATCGTAAGGATCAAGGTTGAGACGATGGCCTCGATCTTTCGAAAGCCTAGATGCATGAGTCCTAGGAGGAGGAAGACATCAAAAACGGTGATGAGGATGGAAAAGAGCAAGGGCCAACCAAAGAGGAGGTGGAGGGCAATCCCTGATCCGATGACCTCTGCCAAATCTGTTGCCATTAAGGCAAGTTCGATGACAATCCAAAGGGTATACCGAAGCCATTTGGGTAAGTGATGGGCGGTTGTTTGGGCCAGGTCTTTGCGATGGACAATCCCTAGTTTACCAGCCATTTGCTGCAATTGCATGGCAATTAAAGAAGAGAGGAGAACCACTGATAAAAGGAGATACCGATACTGTGCTCCTCCGACGACACTGGTGATCCAATTCCCCGGATCCATATAACCGACTGCTACGAGACTACCCGGTCCCGAAAAGAGCAGGAGGGCCTTCCAAAAAGGGATGCCTTTTGGTACATCAATAGATTGGTTGATTTCTTGAAGTGATTTCCTTTCAAACTGTTGTAAACTCACAATGAGCCTTCTTTCTAACAATAACTAAAATTTATCTCTCATTATAGCATAAAATTTATCATAATCCATTAGAACTAGAGGTTTCTTACTATTTTGTAAAAAATCCTTCGAAATTCAAAGAAATAGAAAGAAAAGAACTTCCCATAAATCGTTGCTTCAGGCTGAAAGATTTTTGAGGCTCTGTTATAATGGATGCAAGGAGAAGATCATGACGAAAATTGCTTTACTTTCAGATATTCATGGAAATACGACAGCTTTAGAAGCTGTTATAAAAGATAGCCAAAAAGCCAAGGTGGATGAATATTGGCTCTTGGGAGATAGTTTAATGCCAGGGACAGGCAGACGGTCACTCTTGGAGGTGCTAGAGGAACTTCCAATTACGGTCAAAGTTTTGGGAAACTGGGAAGATAGCCTGTGGCGTGCTATGAAGGGGATGTTGGATGAGACGAGACCGAGCCATCGCTACCTCATGCGCCAGTGCCAATATATTCTCGAAGAGATCACACCCCAAGAAATCGAAGCCATGCAAAAAATGCCCATGCAGGTGCACAGAGAAATAGCTGGCTTGAAAATCGGGATTACTCACCATTTACCCGATAAGAATTGGGGACGCGAATTGATCCATATCGGAGATCAAAAGGATTTCGATCGCTTGGTGACCAATCCAGCCTGTGATATCGCAGTCTATGGCCACATCCATCAGCAATTTTTCCGTTATGGGACTGGTGGAGAACTGATCATCAACCCTGGATCGATTGGGCAACCCTTCTTTTTGGAAAAGAATCTTCGCAAGGACCTTCGGGCTATGTATACCATTCTCGAATTTGATCAAACAGGACTAAAAGATGTCGATTTTAGACGGGTGGATTATGATGTCAAAACAGAACTCCAACTCGCTAAAGATCTCCATCTTCCTTATTATCAAGTGTATTACGAAAGTTTGGTCAATGGGATTCATCATACTCACAATCATGAGCTGCTTCATGAAATTGAGCGGAGAGAAGGCCATGATCAAGAGATTAATGCTTGGTTAGAGGATTTTTTTCGATAGTGTAACTATTGACATTACAACATAAAAGAGTATAATAGGGAACATGAGTATCATCTATTGAAAATTATCCAGTAGATGAGACCTTCCAAACAGGCAGAAAGGAGTGAAGATATGCAAATTTCAAGTCGTTTTACCATTGGAACCCATGTATTAGTGATGATTGCCCTAAAAGGAGACTGCACCAAGGTGACCAGTGATATGATTGCTAGTAGCGTTGGGGTGAACCCAGTCATTATTCGGAAGACCTTGTCTCAATTGAAAAAAGCAGGCTTGATCCATGTGGCGCGTGGAACAGGTGGGGCCGAGATGGCCAAAGAATTGGAAGCAATTAGTTTGTTAGATATCTATCAGGCTGTTGAATGCCTTGGAAAGACCGGTCAATTATTTGGCTTCCACGAGCATCCAAATCCAGACTGTCCGATTGGGAATAGCATCCATGGCGTTCTAGATGGGAAGCTGGAAGAGATTCAATTGGCCATGGAAAAGGAAATGGCTCAGACCAGCCTCAAAGAAGTGGTGGAGCAAGCTAAGAAGCAAATGGAGCTGGCAACCGTTTTCTGATTTGAGTCTGTGAGAAACTTGATGTAAAAGTAAAAAAGAGGCTGGGACAAAAGTCCTAGCCTCTCATTTGTCTTTGGTTTGTCGAGCGAGACGCAGTGGTTGAGTGGGCTCTACTAGGCTGATTTCATC
>CAUTRO010000141.1:0-4174 GCA_963540685.1 uncultured Streptococcus sp. | reverse complement strand
TAGAGCCCACTCAACCACTGCGTCTTGCTCGACAATCCAAAGACAATTGAGAGGTTAGGACCTTTGTCCCAGCCACTTTTTTTGTGGTCTGGAATATGGTATAATGAGAAGAATTTGAAACGAGCGTCCGGACCTTTGAGGACGCTACGGAGAACTGAGGAGTCGGATATGAATCTCACATTACATGAAGTAGCTCATCTAGTACATGCCAAAAATGATATCAGCCAATTTGAAGATGTGGCTCTCGTCAAGCCTGAATTTGATAGCCGTTTGATCGGGTCAGGAGACCTCTTTGTCCCTCTAAAGGGCGCGCGTGACGGGCACGATTTTATTGAGACTGCTTTTGAAAACGGCGCTGCCGCTACTTTTTCAGAGAAAGTGGTAGAAGGTCATCCTTATATTTTGGTGGAAGATGTGTTGAGTGCTTTTCAAACATTGGCTGCAGCCTATCTTCGAAAAACAAAGGTAGATGTGTATGCAGTGACGGGGTCTAACGGGAAAACAACCACAAAAGATATGCTGGCGCAGCTCTTGTCCACTACCTACCTGACCTATAAAACACAGGGAAACTATAATAATGAAATTGGACTCCCTTATACGGTTCTCCATATGCCAGAAGGAACAGAGAAGCTTGTCCTTGAAATGGGACAGGACCATCTGGGAGATATCCATCTCTTGTCAGAACTGGCGCATCCCAAGGCTGCTATCGTGACCCTCATTGGGGAAGCCCATTTGGAATTCTTCAAGGATCGAAGCGAGATCGCAAAAGGAAAACTCCAAATTGCGGATGGCATGCCAGAAGGTGGCCTTCTGGTGGTTCCAGCTGATCCGATCGTGAATGCCTACCTCCCTAAAAAGCAAAAAGTCGTCCGCTTTGGTCCAGATGAGGAGATTTTCCTTACCGAGTTGGTAGAGCGAAAGGATAGCTTAACCTTCCGCACGAATTTCTTAAAAGAAGCCATTGATCTTCCTGTAACTGGGAAATACAATGCGACCAATGCCATGATTGCAGCTTATGTTGCCCTGCAAGAAGGAGTGAGTGAGGAGGCCATTCGTGCAAGTTTTAAAGGCCTAGAGCTTACTAAGAACCGGACGGAGTGGAAGAAGGCTAGTAACGGAGCGGATATCTTATCCGATGTCTACAATGCCAATCCGACGGCCATGCGTCTGATTTTAGAAACCTTCTCGACCATTCCTGCCAATCCAAATGGCCGGAAGGTGGCAGTTCTTGCAGATATGAAAGAACTGGGGGAGCAATCCATTGATCTGCACAACCAAATGATTCTCAGTCTTTCACCGGATGTCTTGGATACGGTTATTTTCTATGGTCAAGACATTGCGGGCTTGGCTCAGTTAGCGAGTCAGATGTTCCCACTCGGACATGTCTATTATTTCAAAAAAACCGCTGAGGAAGATCAGTTTGAGGACATGGTCAAACAAGTCAAGGAAAGCTTAAAAGAGCAGGACCAAATCCTTATCAAGGGAAGCAATTCCATGAATTTAGCAAAATTGGTAGAGGAATTGGAGAGAGCCTAGCAAAAGTGAAGGAAATTCTCTCCAAAGATAGGCTACTATTAACTAAAGGAATATGAAAATGAAACTTTGGGATTTATTGTTTACAAACCAGAAATCAGCCCCGCCTGAATTTGGGCTCTGGTATTTCATTCTGCCAGCTTCTTTGTTGGTGGTTGCCTGCTTTTCGATTTGATATGCACAGTCCAAAAGCTACCAACGCTTTTGGTATTGGGCACAGTTGATCCAAGTATTGACCATTAATGCTTGGTATATTCTCGCCCACATGCCTTTGACGGATAATTTGCCTTTCTATCATTGCCGCCTGGCCATGCTGGTGATTCTCTTTGCCCCTAGAGGGACTTATATCAAGCAATATTTTGCTCTTTTGGGAGTTCTAGGATCGATTGCGGCCTTGGTTTACCCAGCCTTTGATCCCTTCCCTTTCCCTCATATCACCCTACTGAATCTCATTTTTAGCCACTGGGCCTTACTTGCCAACAGTTTGATTTACCTACAGGATTATTATCAATCTGAAAAACAAGACAGCTTGAGAATTTTCAAGATCACCTTTGGCATGAATGCCTTGATTTTCTTGTAAACCTCTTGACTAGAGGGGATTATGGCTTCTTACGGCGTCCACCCATCATTGGGGACCATGGTGCTCTCTTGAATTACCTTTTGGTTAGCATCGTGATGGTGGCTGGTATTTGCTTGGTCAACCAACGTTATAAGTACAAATACAAGATGGTCGAAGAGACTGTCGTTTCATGTTTAGAATAGAAAATGGATGAGCTGAGGTTTGGAAATCATGCCACTTTGGGATTTATTTTTCACCAGTCAACCAACAGCCCCTCCTCAATTGGGGGCTTGGTATTTTTTGCTACCGGCCTCATTGATGGTGGTAGGCTATCTGTCTATTCGATTTGCTTCTTCCAAAGCTTATCAAAACTTTTGGTATTGGGGGCAATTGATTCAGTTGCTGATAATCAACGCTTGGTATATTGCAGCACGCTTGCCTTTTTCAGAGAGCCTACCCTTCTATCATAGCCGGATGGCCATGTGGATCATTCTTTTGGCTCCCAAGGGAAGTTTCAAGCAATATTTTGCCCTCGTGGGTGTCTTTGGCTCTATCATGGCCTTGGTTCATCCCGTCTTTTATCCCTATCCCTTTCCTCATGTATCCTCGATCAACAATGTCTTTGGCCACTGGGCCCTCTTGGGCAATTGCTTGATCTATCTGGTCCAATTCTACCAAGTAGAAGAAGGAGACGCTTGGAAGATCTGTCAGATGACCTTTGGGGTTAATGCTATGATTCAGCTTGCGAATCTCGTAACGGGTGGAAATTACGGCTTTATGCGTCGTCCTCCTGTAATCGGCGATCATGGGCTCGTGCTCAATTACTTCATCGTGACGATCCTGATGACAGGAACCCTCGTCCTGATCAATCATATGATTAAGTCCAGTAAGAAAAGAAATAGAACATCTGAATCCGTTTAATAAGGAGACCTTATGCATCATTTTTTTACAACTGAATCTACCGCACCACCTGTTATACCGCTCCTTTGGTATGGGGTCATGGTTCTTTTGATCGTAATGGCAATATTGGCTTCATTACGTTATTATCAAAATGAACAATTTCGGAAGATCTTTCGAAACTTACAAATATTTCAGTTGATCTGTCTCTATATCTGGTATTTTGCCTTTCAGCTTCCCTGGTCCAATAGTTTACCCTTGTACCATTGTCGTTTGGCCATGTTTGCTGTCTTGCTGTTGCCAGACCGATGGAAGAGCAAGCAGTTCTTTGCCTTGATGGGAGTGAGTGGAGCGATCTTTGCCTTGGGCTATCCTGTCTTTGACCCATACACCTTCCCTCATATCACGAGCTTTTCTTTCCTCCTCGGACATTACTGTCTCTTGGTTAATTCCTTGATTTATCTCTTGAGATACTATGATTCGAGCCTCTTAAAAAATCGAGAGATTGTTCTTTATACCTTCGTACTGGATCTATTTCTAGTTGGCGTCAATCAATTGACGGGAGGGAATTATGGACTCATGGCCCGACCTCCGATTATGAGAGGGGATAGGATCTGGCTCAACTATCTAGTTGTATCAAGCATTTTAGCCCTTGCCTTATTACTCTTTAATCAGATCTTCAATCGCAGGAGTGAGCGGGTGGCAGTGAGAAAATAACCATGATTGAAGACGACTAGAATCTACGGATTTTAGTCTTTCTTTTTGCTCTCAAAGAAGAATCATCGTTGAAAAAAGTGCCTATTTTCGCTATAATATGACAGATAGAGAAATGAGGAGAGATCCGATGTAGAGATGAATTTGTAAATTTGTCAGAAAATAAGAAGAGAAAGAAATAGGAACATGAACGTACAAGAAGAAATTAAAAAACGCCGTACCTTTGCCATTATCTCCCACCCGGATGCTGGTAAAACGACGATTACAGAGCAGTTGCTCTACTTTGGGGGAGAGATTCGGGAGGCCGGTACCGTAAAAGGAAAGAAAACGGGAAACTTTGCCAAGTCTGACTGGATGGATATCGAGAAACAACGTGGGATTTCGGTAACCTCATCTGTCATGCAATTTGACTATGATGGCAAACGTGTCAATATCCTTGATACCCCAGGGCACGAGGACTTCTCAGAAGAT
>CAUTRO010000140.1:0-4183 GCA_963540685.1 uncultured Streptococcus sp. | reverse complement strand
TGGTTTTGTCGATCGCTTTAGTGGATCGGTTGTCATGACCGGAGATGTTGCATCAGTAGATGCTTCACTCCATGCAGTTCTAAATGGCTTAGAGGAAATACTAGGCTTTTCAAGCACCATTGTAACAAGAACATAATTTCAAACGAGGGAAGGATTTCATGAAGGGCAGAATACTAATTTGTGATGATGATCCAATTATTCGCTTAGATATTAAACAAATTTTAGAACAGTCAGATTATGAGGTGGCTGCAGAAGCAAGTGATGGTTTTGAAGCTATTGAACTTTGCCAAAAACACTTTTTCGATCTAGTCATCATGGATATTAAGTTACCATTACTGGATGGATTATCCGCAGGAAAAAAAATACTAGATGATGGATTAGCGTATGGGGTGATTATTCTCTCTGCATATAATGATGAGCATTATGTTCAAAAAGCGAGTTTAACGGGTGCGAGTGCCTATTTAGTAAAACCGTTGGATGCAAAATCGTTAATTCCTACAATGGCAGTTTGTATAGAGAAAGGGCGGCAACAGCAATTACTTTCAAAGGAATTAATCAAAATTAGTAAAAAGCTCGACGATCGAATTATTTTAGAAAAAGCAAAAGGGCTACTGATGACAAGAGATAATCTTTCAGAACCTGAAGCTTTTAAACGGATTCGGACTATTAGTATGCAAAAACGCGTTCCAATGATTGAAATTGCAAAATTGCTGTTATTAAATAATGAAGCATAACAATCAAATAAAGAAATTTTGTGAAGATAAAACGGATTTGAATGAGGCAGACATTGATTACTTGATTCGGCAATCAGAAGCGGTTTTATCTAGCAAAGAGTTTATAGATAAGGACGTCTTCATTGATGTCAAAAATATTTATTCTGACCATGCAATTGTTGTTTTCCATAGAAAGCCTCATACAAAGGAAAGCTTGTATGAAAAGACAGTAGTAGGGCAATCAGCATTTTTGGAAAATGAACCTGGGGTGCTACGCACTCTCCAGACAGGGGTCCCTTCTGTTGGACTTCGTGGACAATCGCAGGAAGGCGTTGCAATTGAACAGACTGTTTTTCCGATTACTAGAGGAGAAAAAGTCATTGCTACCTTAATTGTTGAAAGTGATTTTTCAAATAGCTTTTCATCTAGTTTCTCTCTCAAGCCTTCCAAGGGTGATCGTTCCTACATATTTCAAGCTCCTTCAGAATCAAGTCGAGAAGATGAGGTGTCCTTATTAGATTATGTAGAAGATGCAGTATTAGTGTTTGATCAGGGAGGATTTCTACTTCATTGCAATCAGTCTGCTGTTATCTTATATCGAACCAAGTTAGGCTACTTGGATCGTATTCAAGGAATGCATTATGACAATCTTTCCTTGGATGGAACTATCTTTTCTGAATTAGTAGAAGATCATTTTTCTGATGGTAATAAAACCGTTAAGTATGGGAAGCACTATTTCCAAGTAAAGTGTTACCCCAATGCTCGCAATCATCAAACGGTTATTACCATAAGGAATATCACAGAACTTCAAGAAAAAGACAAAGAGATCCAAGAGAGTGTGATGGCTTCTCGAGAAATTAATCACCGAGTTAAAAATCACCTTCAAACGATTATTTCTTTATTGCGATTGCAAGGAGCACAGGTTAAAGAAAATGGGACCAAAGTTGCTTTCGAAGATTGTATAAACCGAATTTTCTCGATTGCTGCTACCTATGAGCTTCTTTCTAGTCAAGAACATGAGCAAATCGATCTGAAGTCCCTCCTTGAAATTGTTTCATCCAATCTTCATCGCTGTTATGCAGAAAGTCCCGATATTCAATTAAAATTGGAATTATGTGATCACATTTATCTAGATCACAATAGAGCATCATCGTTAGCATTGGTTATTAATGAATTATTACAAAATGCTTATGAGCATGCTTTTTCCAATAAAAAATATCAAAAAAATAAAAAAAATCAATGTATTCGTTTGCAAATGACGAAAAATGATGATATAATACGTATACAAGTAATTGATAATGGTAGCGGTTACAGTGTCGAAACCGTGGGCCAAGAGCATCTTGGTTTAATCCTTGTTCAACGATTTGTAGATAGCAAATTATCCGGAAGACTTGTGACAACCTCAAATCATGAGGGGACGCAAGTTAAGATAATTTTTAAAGTGTAAATAATTAAAGACTAACAATGAAGTCAGTCAAAAAGCAATGACGCTTAAAGAATGCAGAAACGATGTTTCAGTGCGTTCTTTGAGCGTCTTTTTTGGAGGTTTCCTATGTCGGAAAAAATTTTGAGTGTTGGGATAGACCTAGGAACTGCAACTACTCAACTAGTCCTATCTGAACTTACCATTGAAAATATTGCTTCGGTATTTACAATTCCACGAGTTTATATAACGGATAAAAAAGTCCTTTATAAAAGTAAAATTATTTTTACACCCATCTCTCATCAATCTTTGATAGAAGTTGACAAGATAAAAGACTTTGTTATTCAAGAATATAAAAAAGCAGGAATTGAAAAGCAAGACATTCAAATGGGGGCTGTGATCATTACCGGTGAAACGGCTAGAAAGGAAAACGCTAGTCAAGTTTTACAAGCCTTGAGTGGTTACGCAGGTGATTTCGTAGTTGCTACTGCTGGACCGGATCTTGAGAGTATCATCGCAGGCAAGGGCGCCTGTGCTCATCAATATTCTCAGGAACACCATACGTCAGTAGTAAATATTGATATTGGAGGTGGAACTTCCAACTTCGCAGTTTTTCGCGAAGGGGACGTAATAGACACTGGATGTCTAGATATTGGTGGACGCTTGATCAAAATTGATCCAACTACCTATAAAATCCAATACATTGCGCCTAAATTACAGGAAATTATTAAACAAGAGAATTTAAGATTGTTCTTAGATGATCTTGTTAATAAAGATGAGTTGAATAAACTCATTCAAATTTTGGTTCGTGTATTAGAAAAGGCTGTTGGCTTAGATGTTGATGCTCCATATTATGAATTCTTACAGACCAACCATGGTTTGAGGCTAGATTATGGAATTAATTGTGTTTCATTTTCTGGCGGAGTAGCAGATGCTATTACTGATGAACCTGTAGCGAATGATTTCGCTTACGGGGACATTGGTATCATACTCGGACGTGCCATTCGTCAATCGAAGATTTTTGAAGAAAAGAAAGTCATTGAATCGGCCGAAACCATTCGGGCAACGGTTGTAGGGGCTGGAAGTCATACAACAGAAGTCAGTGGAAGTACCATTACTTATATTTCCAAAACATTGCCGATTCGAAATATTCCTGTTTTGAAATTAGCCAAGGACGATGAGCTAGAAAGCTGTGAGAATTTAACCAAAATCATACGCGATAAACTAGAATGGTTTACTTTGGAAAATGAAGTCCAACAGGTTGCTTTGGCACTTAATGGAGAAAAAAGTCCAAGTTTTGTAAGAGTTCAAGAATATGCTACAGCAATCGTCCAGGGAATGGGTGAAACGATTCGAAAAAATCTTCCCTTACTTGTGGTCGTAAGAGAAGATATGGCTAAAGTTTTGGGGCAATGTTTATTTGCTAATTTACCGAAGGATTATCCGTTTGTATGTATAGATTCCGTTGATGTTCAAAATGGGGACTATATAGACATTGGTAACCCAGTGATAGAGGGATCGGTTTTACCGGTCGTCGTTAAAACGTTAGTTTTTAATTAAGGAATTATAAAAGGAGGAGACTTTAAATGATTTTAAAGACAAAATTATTTGGAAGAGTCTATGAATTCAAATCAGTAAAAGAAGTCCTAGCTAAAGCCAATGAATACAAGTCGGGTGACCAACTTGCGGGTGTAGCTGCTGAATCTGCTGAAGAACGTGTGGCAGCTAAGGTGGTTTTGTCACAATTAAAACTTTCCGATTTGTTTAACAATCCAGTTGTACCATACGAAGAGGACGAAGTAACACGCATTATTATCGATGATGTAAACCTTCGAACTTATGAAAAGATTAAGAACTGGACAGTTTCTGAACTCCGTGAGTGGATTTTGGATAACAAACACCAAAATGTAGATATTCAATGGCTATCTCGTGGATTGACTTCAGAAATGGTTGCAGCGGTTGCTAAGTTGATGACCAACTTAGACTTGATTGTCGCAGCCAATAAGATCATCATCACGAAACGCGCTAATACAACGATTGGTATGCC
>CAUTRO010000139.1:0-4200 GCA_963540685.1 uncultured Streptococcus sp. | reverse complement strand
ATGCGTTTAGAGGTTGAGTTGCGAATAGCTTCTTTCAACTCGACTTCTGATAGTTTTCTATGTTCTCGTAATAAAAAGGAAACTGCAAACCGAAAGTTAGACAGAAAAAATCAAACTTCTGAGGGCAGTACTAAGCCCTCGCTCTTTTTCATTAATGATCTTTAGACAGTTGAAACTGTATGAGCCATCCATCTGTCTATCAAAATAGCTTTTGAGTAGGGTTGAAGGGAAACATTCATTGCTTCACCTTATTTTTGTTTAATTGGTAATTATTAGTGAATTTCTGCTCTAAATATGATAGAATAGGGAAGAATAACTTAGGAGGTTCCAAATGACTACTGAACATATGGAAGAATTAAATGACCAGCAGATCGTCCGTCGCGAAAAAATGGCGGCCCTTCGTGAACAAGGAATCGACCCATTTGGAAAGCGATTCGAACGTACTGCAGATTCTGGTCAATTAAAAGAAAAATATTCAGAATTAGATAAAGAACAACTTCATGACTTGAACGAAACAGCCATTATTGCAGGCCGTCTCGTGACCAAACGTGGAAAAGGGAAGGTCGGTTTTGCCCACCTGCAAGACCGTGAAGGTCAAATCCAAATTTACGTTCGTAAAGACGCGGTTGGTGAAGAAAATTATGAAATTTTCAAAAAGGCTGACCTTGGAGATTTCCTTGGGGTAGAAGGAGAAGTGATGCGGACCGATATGGGTGAGCTTTCAATCAAAGCTACTCACATCACACACTTGTCTAAAGCCCTTCGTCCCTTGCCTGAAAAATTCCACGGGCTTTCAGATGTGGAAACCATCTACCGCAAACGCTACCTGGACTTGATTTCTAACCGGGAAAGCTTCGATCGTTTTGTGACCCGTTCAAAAATCATTTCAGAAATCCGTCGTTACTTGGATGGTCAAGGCTTCCTTGAAGTGGAAACACCTGTTCTTCACAACGAGGCTGGTGGAGCATCTGCTCGTCCATTTATCACTCACCACAATGCCCAAAATATTGATATGGTACTTCGTATCGCGACTGAGCTTCACTTGAAACGCTTGATCGTTGGTGGGATGGAACGCGTCTATGAGATCGGACGTATCTTCCGTAATGAAGGAATGGATGCTACTCACAACCCTGAATTTACCTCCATCGAAGTCTACCAAGCCTATGCTGATTACCAAGATATTATGGACTTGACGGAAGGCATTATCCAACACGCTGCGAAAGCTGTCCATGGTGATGGTCCAATCGACTACCAAGGAACTGAAATAAAGATCAATGAACCGTTTAAACGGGTCCACATGGTGGATGCTATCAAGGAAAATACTGGTGTTGATTTCTGGAAGGAAATGAGCTTTGAAGAAGCAGCAGCCCTTGCTAAAGAGAAACATGTGCCAGTTGAAAAACACTATACGGAAGTGGGTCACATCATCAATGCCTTCTTCGAAGAATATGTGGAAGAAACCTTGACACAACCAACCTTTGTCTATGGACATCCAGTAGCTGTATCACCATTGGCTAAGAAGAATGAAGAGGATCCTCGTTTCACAGATCGTTTCGAACTCTTCATCATGACCAAGGAATATGCCAATGCCTTTACAGAGTTGAACGACCCAATCGACCAATTAGAACGCTTCAAAGCGCAGGCACGCGCCAAAGAATTGGGAGACGATGAAGCAACTGGTATTGACTACGACTATATTGAAGCTCTTGAATATGGTATGCCACCAACAGGAGGACTCGGAATCGGTATCGACCGCCTCTGCATGCTCCTTACTGACACAACTACTATTCGGGATGTTCTTCTCTTCCCAACTATGAAATAAGATAAAAGAAAACACTGATCGCAAAGATCAGTGTTTTTTAGTCTTCCAAATAAGAGGTGTCATTCCAAGTTTCTAAGTGATAGTGCTCAAAATCATCTGTTGTCAAAATGGTCACACTGGCATTGTTAAGGCCACCGTTTTTACGGAGTTCCTCTGATTTATAGCCAAGTAGGGTCCGAATAGAAGCTGTGAAATTGGCCCCATGTCCAATGAAGAGAACAGTATTGAGCTCTTTTCCTTTCAGGCTTTTTACAAAATCACAGGTACGCCTGGTTGTATCAGAAACGGATTCCGCATCAAATAGGTCGTGATGGAATTGTGATAGATCGTGTCGGAAAGCCTTCATTTCCTCAGGATAGAGAGCTTTCAACTCCACAATTTTTCCACCTTCTAGCCTACCAAGCTGCCATTCCCGTAGAGCAGGAGTCTCTTGGAGGGAGGTGGGATGCTGATTTTGCTTGAGGAGGATTTGAGCAGTATGGACGGCTCTAGGCAAATCGCTTGAATAAGCTACATCAAAGTGTGTTTGAGATAGATGCCGACCCAAGGCTTCTAACTGCTGGATGGAAGATTCTAAAAGCGGGGAGTCGCCGTTTGCCCCTTGAATACGGCCCTCCTCGTTCCACTTAGTGCGTCCGTGACGGACAAAATATAGTTTCATATTAGTTTTATCCTTTACTCGACCAAGTCCTCGAAGCTAGCCTTGACAAAATCAGCTAAATCTTGCGCCTTGATTTGAATACTGTGACCAACTTCACCTGCAGAGACAATCATCTGATCTAGCTCTAGGGCTGACTGGTCAATAAAAATAGGGTAGTTGTGTTTTTGTCGAATGCCAACAGGATTATTGGCCCCGTGGACGTAGCCTGTTGTTTTTTCTAAGTCTTTCTGAGGAATCATACTGACTTTTTTATTACCGGATAGTTTGGCCAATTTTTTCTCTGACAAGTGGGCAGAGATGGGAACAATCCCAATGACAGGACCAGTTTTATCACCTGTTAGGGCCAGTGTTTTATAGATTTGCTCAGTCGTAATCCCTTCTGGAATTATTCCCTCAAGGGCATTGATTTGTAATCCTGTATGGTCGATTTTTGCTTTTTGTAAGATTTGTTCCACCAATGTTTTTTTAACTTTTTGTTTTTTTGCCATTCCTTTCTCCCTTTTTGTTTGTCTTTGCAAAATCAGATTTTACCTAAACCATTATAACATAAAATAGAACCGATCTTATTTTCCTCCTCAAAAATAGAAAACAGCAGAGAAAGGATTAAAGCCTTTAGCTGCTGTTTTGAGACTATGAGGAAGAGCTATCTTTTTGTACCTTGAATAGTTTCCGATAAATTGCTTCTTGATCTTGCGTCGGATTAATTTGGTTTAGATCCAAGTAGTGGGAGAATCCATTTAATTGCCCTTGAGAAGTATATTGATGCAAGTCGTATTCCGTATTGGTATCTGGTGCGGCATTATAGTAGCCATCATCAAATCCATAGGTTGGAATCCAAAGAGCAGTAAATTTATCAGTGGAGATACTATGTTCTTCCATGAAGTAGGTTCCGATATAAATTCCAATATTTTTAGCTCCTAGGGCTTCTAATTTCGCTCGAAAAGCTTCAACTCCTGCATTCATATCCTTCATGGTTTTTTCCTCAACGTCCAACCAATAGTAGGTAGGCTTGTAAGGAGAAGCAGCTTTGTAAAATTCCTCTGCTTCCTTCTCCATTTCTTTTTTATCCTTTGCTGCTACATAAGCATAGACAGCGACAGGGATATTTCGTTTTTGGAATTCTTGGATATGGGTTTTATATGATTTATCCAGACCATTGAGGTAGGTTGCCGCATTTTCTTTTTTGGCTTGAGCCCCACTATGGACACGAACGATCACACCTCCTACATTTTGAGAGAGGACATCGTAATCCATTTCGCTCGGCAATTGCCAACCTGAGATATCAATGATTGGGCGACCAACTAATTCTGGATTGATGTCTTCTTCTTTAGAAGAAGAGCTTGCAGTCGTTGTTTTTTTAGATGTATTGGAGTTCGGAATGGTTTTGCTTATTTCTTGTCGTTCTCTAGCTTGAAGATCGGCAATCGTTCGTGAAAGAACGAGGAAAGAAATGAAACCGATAAAAAAGACCAAGAGAACAACGGGTTTTATCCTTTTTCTCATACAAAATCATTTTACCGTAAAAAAAACGAAAAGGCAAAACTTAATGCTTAAAAGATGCTGATTTTAGCTATTATTTTCAAAAAAAGGAATCTTTTCCTCCAAAAAGGATAAAAATATATGAAAATAGGAAGAATCATTCGAATAATGACTAAAAATGCTAAATTTCAAGTTCAAGTTAGCCATCAAGAAGAAATTCTCTGGGGGACTTGTAGTT
>CAUTRO010000138.1:0-4203 GCA_963540685.1 uncultured Streptococcus sp. | reverse complement strand
GCGATCAATCTCATCTCCTAAGAAAGCATAAACGCATTTTTCAGGCAAGTGCACATCGAGCCCCTCATGAGTCGGCATAATAACTGCCTGTGGGTTGTCATCAAACTCTAAAATAGGAATGACATGTTTATGGATCATCAGTTCTCCTTTTTGACTGGTATTTCTTTGATGACACGGGCCGGATTTCCTCCAAGGACCACATTGTCCCCAAAGGACTTGGTCACGACTGCCCCAGCTCCAGCGACCACATTGTCACCCAGCGTCACACCAGGCAGAATGATGACGCCTCCTCCTGCCCAGAAATTGTCCCCTATCGTAATCGGTGCGCCATACTCGAGACCCGAGTTGCGCTCATCTGGATCCAGCGGGTGTAGGGCGTCAAAAATTGGCAATTGGGACCGATCATGGCATTCTTTCCAATGGTAATGGGACAAACGTCCAACATGGTCACATTGTAATTGGCATAGAAATTTTCTCCCAGATGGATGTTGACCCCATAATCCACAAGAACTTGACGATTGAGATAGAGGTTTTCACCGGTAGAACCAAACCACTCTTTGATGATGGTTGCCCCTTTTTTAGGATCCACCTCTTGGTTAAAGGCTTCTTGTTTCTCCCGAGAGGCTTTTGCCAAAACCCGTAATTCAGGATCTGCAGGTCTATAATAGTCACCTGCAATCATTTTTTCATATTCACTGACCATAGGAAACCTCCACTTGATTTTGACATATTATAGCAGAATTACCCCTTTAAAACAAACGTCAGAAATAGGGTTTATAAGAAAATCACCAAAAATACTTAAAATAGCGCAAAATCACTTGCATAAACTTACGAAAGCGGGTACAATAGAGATAAGAACAGAAAGAAGGAGCCAACTCATGTACCAGGAACAACGCCTCGAAAAAATCTTAAAACTCTTAGAGGAGAAGAAGCAATTATCTGCCAAAGAAATGGTGGACTACTTCAAGGTCTCCAAAGATACCATCCGAAGAGACTTTGCCCTCCTTAGCCAACGCCAGCTGGTCCGCCGGACCCATGGTGGACTTCTTCCCTTGAACAAAGAACCTGGACCTTCTTATCTTGACCGCAGTCAAACCGCTAATAAGGAAAAGACAGCTATGGCCCAAAAGGCCCTGCAATTGATCCAAGAGGAACAAGTCCTCTTTCTCGATGTTTCCACCTCGATGACCCTGCTTGCTAGTCGTCTTGATAGAGCCGTCACCGTCTATTCACACTCGCTTGACAATGCCTTCCAGCTCAGCAACCATACCCAAGTTGACTTTCATCTCCTAGGAGGAAAGTTCTACCCTAAAAACCGCTTCTACTATGACGTCAACCAAGCACACATACTGGACAATCTTCGCTTTGATCTCGCTTTTTTTGGAGCAAGTAGCTTAGCCAATGGTGAAGTAACTTTCCAAGATGATGAAGACGTTGCAGTCAAGGCTCTCGTTTTTGAGCGAACTCGAACCAAAGTGCTGGTGGCAGAAACCGCCAAGTTCCATCAACATGCCAACTACTATCTCGCTCGGCTCAAGCAATTTGACTATTGGGTGACGGATCAAAAACCTAGCCCTGACATCCTTAAATTGGTTGGGAGCGAGACCACCATTCTCTATTAGGAGGTAAGCGTTATGTCTCACATTCGTCTCATCATCAGCGACATCGATGGCACCATTTTAAATGACCACCATCAGATTGATCCACAGTTAGCAGCATTGATCCCGGATTTGAAACGCGAAACCATTCCTTTCGTCTTGGCTTCTGCTCGCTCTCCAAAAGGGATGGCACCCATTGCCCAAGAACTCGGCATAGAAGACTGTCCTATGGCCTGCTACAATGGGGCCTTGATCCAAAAGAGAGAGCAAGTTCTTTTCGAGCACCCTTTGGATAAGACAGAGGCCCGGCAGTTCATCAACTGGGCCAAAGAACACTTCCCTCAGGTTTCGATCAACCTCTATAGCGGAAAAGACTGGATGACCGACCGCCTTGACCAGTGGAGTCAAGAGGAGGCCCGTATTACAGGAGAAAAACCTCTCATTCTCCCTCTATCGGATCCTTTGCTCGATCCGACAAAGCCCCTTCACAAATTGCTCTTAATTGGAGAGCCAGAAGAGATCCAAGATCTCTATCGCGCTATTTCTGCCGACGACTTCCCTTCTACCGCCTTTTATCTTTCCAAAGCCAACTACCTAGAAGTTACTGCTAAGCAGGTCTCCAAAGAGAATGCCCTGGTTGAGCTCGCCAACCACTACCATTTAAACTTGGAAGAAGTTCTCACCATGGGGGACAACTTCAATGATCTCCCTATGCTCAAAAAAGCTGGGATCGGGGTCGCTATGGGCAACGCTCCTCAAGAAGTGAAAGATGGAGCAACAGTCGTCACAAAGACCAACAATGAAAACGGGGCAGGGCAAGCGGTTGAGACTTATGTCTTGATTTAGGGACATAAATAAAGTGACTAGCTAGTATTTTTTACGAATAACAAATATAGCATAAACAGCGATAAGGTAAGGATTCCTGCGAATTGGTAGGAATTCTTTTTCTTTTATACATTTTGTATTTTTAGGCTACTTTATGTATATTTTTCTCAAGCGTTTTTTTATTAACAACTAGGGATATAAGATAGTTGAAAAGCCTTGATTATTATACCGTTGACAAGTTTTTTAAAAACCGGTATCATAAAAAAAGTTTATTAAAAAGGGGACGTATTTTGAAAAAATATACTATTTCACGTAAACAAACTTTAACCTTAGCTTCTCTTGTTTTAGGAACCGTCTTTACAGGGACTACCATTGCTTCAGCTGATGAGGTTGCTCCTAGCACAACTCAAGCTGCTCCTGTAGCTACTACAGCAGCAAAATCACCTATTACGGTTGCAACAGAAGAAATCAATGCCAAAGCCAATGCCCCAGTTGTTCCTGCTGATAAAGCAAAAACTGGAGATGTCATCGCTGTGGACGTCCAAAAAACAGCCCCAGCTACTAAAACAGACGGTGGAGATACAACCACTACTTCAACAGCAACCATCAAAACCACTAGCTTAGCAGATCAAGACACACCTGTGGGCACTTCAAAACCAGTCTCTTCAACTAAGACAGCTACATCCACAAAAGAAACAGCTGACTACACTGAGACAACTACAGAAACTGTCAATAAAACAACTGTAGTCGAAGTGACAAAAGAAGCAGATATCGTCAATAAAAAAGAAGTCCAAGCAACATCCGACATTGTCTTTGTCATTGATAAATCAACTTCGATGGATTCACATATCAATGATACAATGAAGAACGTTGAGACCTTTGTTCGTAATTTATCTGCAAAAAATATCCAAGCACGCTTGGGATTGGTTGCATTTGAACGATCAGATCGTATACAATACTTTGATTTTAACGGGTCAAAATTCACAACGGATCCAGAAAGTTTTATTTCTGCACTGAAAACTATCAAAACTAATGGTGGTTATGAAAACACCACTGTTCCATTGCGCCACATCGCTACTTCAGAGGACTACAACTGGGGCACCGGAACAAACAATCATCGATTTGCATTCGTCATTACAGACGAGCCAATCGATATGGATACTCCATATAAGAATCCTCTCCCATCAAAAGAAGAAACTCTTCAATCATTGAAGGCAGCGAATATTTCCTTAACAGTTGTAGGACGCACAGTAGACCGGTCTGACTTTGATCCATTGGTCAATGGGACAAATGGCCTTTACCTAGATATTAACAAAAACTTTGCTGATTTGTTGAACGTTCAATTTGCTAACAAAGTCGTTGAAACCGTCCAAAAGGGTCGTGTCTTCAAAGTGCAAACAGACAAGTATGAGTTGATTTCAAAAACCCATCGTGTGGCTAAAGCAAAACCACAAACACCTATCATCCAAACACCTGCAACACCGACTCCTACTCCTCAGAAACCGGCTGCTGTCACTCCTGCGAAACCGACAGTCTTCACACCGGCTAAAAATGAGCCTGTTAAAACTGCAGTCTACATCGCACCAGCAGCTCTTCCTCAAAAAGAAGCCAGCCTTCCAAATACAGGAAGCAAGACCTCAACTGCCTTGACAACTCTTGGACTTGGTCTTCTTAGCATGGGTGCTGCCTTTGGTCTCTCTCGTAAAACAAAGAAAGACTAATATGGAAAAGAGAGTGGGACAGAAATCGGTCATTCGTTAGAATTCGATTTCGTCGTCCC
>CAUTRO010000137.1:0-4232 GCA_963540685.1 uncultured Streptococcus sp. | reverse complement strand
ACGTTTTTACTCCTCCATAAAGCTGTTGAAGACTTCTTCGATCATGTCCCATTCTGCATCTGAGTCTTCTGGGATTGGTTGAAGGTCGCCTTCGGTTCCATCTTCATTTTCTGTGAATGAATAAGCTTGGATTTCAACTTCGCCGTTTTCATCTTCTTCTGCATTAGCAGGGATTAAAAGGACATAGTTCTTTCCAAATTCTTCTTTTCCATCGATGGTCAAAAGGATTTCAAAAAGCGTTTCATTCCCTTGTTCATCCACCAATGTGATTAATTCACGTTCTTCATGGTCGTGGTTATGATCATGTGCCATACTGTTTTCCTCGTTTTCTTTCTAAAAATTGCGATCTAAATAATTTTGTAAAATGAGCTGGGCAGCCAACTTATCAATGACTTTTTTGCGCTTGCTACGGCTAACATCCGCTTGTTCGATCAACATCCGCTCTGCAGCTACTGTGGTCAACCGCTCGTCTTGATAGTCGACTGGTAGACCAAATTTTTCAGCAATCATAGCACCGTACGCCTGACTAGCTTCCACACGCGGTCCGCTGGTATTGTTCATGTTTTTGGGCAAGCCCACAACAAAACGATCCACCTTGTACTGAGCTACTAATTCGGATAAGCGCTCCAAACCGAATTCTTTTTTATCTTCATCGATTTGGATGATTTCAAGACCTTGAGCTGTAAAACCAAGGGGATCACTCACCGCAACCCCGACTGTCTTTGAGCCAACATCCAATCCCATAATTCTCATTAGAGGTCTATTCCTTGCCCTTTCAAATAATAACGCACCAATTCTTCAACGATTTCGTCTCGTTCATACTTACGAATTTGGTTTCGCGCATTGTTATAACGAGGTACATAGGCAGGATCACCACTAAGTACGTATCCTACGATTTGATTAATTGGATTGTAGCCTTTTTCATCCAGTGATAAATAAACATCTTTCAAGGTTTCGCTAATTTCCTTACGATTTGAATCATCAAGATTAAAACGTACTGTTTCATCTGTAAATCCCACAAGAACACCCTCTTTCCTTAGAATATTACTATTATACCATAATTAGAGCCTTTTCACAACGGACAAGCCATTGATTTTACAGCTTTTTCAAGCATTTTTAGGCTATTGATCCCCCGACTGTTCTATTTTATTTTTGCTCACTCGCTCCAGCACTGATGAGATTGTCCGCAAATTGACTTGGTGTCAACTTCAACAACTCTGGCAGGTGATTGTTTTTGAAGTAAGTCATGCCTTCTGCCTTCTTCACATCCATCGCTTCAAAGTCATAGGTGATGGTCACCTTGTACTCATTCTCATTTTCCAAGGTCAAATCAGCCGTGAAACCAGGCACTGTCAAAGCTTCCTTAAGGGCATCATCATTATTAAAGGATTCTCTCAATTGCTTTTGTGCCTCTTCGAGTCCGACCTGTTGAATTCCATTTTTCAATTCCTCATCGGTCGCCGTCACATTGATGGTCTCCAATTTTTTGAAGGTGTTGCCCACATAGGTTACGATTTGGGTCTGTTGCGTTCCCTTGTCATCTTTTGGAAAGACAAAGGTTCGTGTAACCACTTGATTCTCCTCAGCCTTTTGCAAGATGCTTTTATTATCCTTTTGTAGCTGTTCTGCTTTCGCTTTGATTTCTTTTTGCTCACTTGAGTTTGGCGTTGTCGCTTGCTTTTTTTGACCGCATCCTGTCAAACACAAAACAAGAGCGCCCAATAAGAAGATCTTTCTTTTCATTTTCCATTCCTTACTAGTTATTGGTTTCTAAAATATTGTATCACAGATTTCAGAAAATGGCGCAGGAAACTACTCTACATTTCTAAATTTAAAGAAAAAAATCAGAAACAGACTGTTTCTGATTTTTAATGCTTTAAAGGGCTGCACGCATCCGCGCTTCTGCATTTTCTACATTTCGAACTGATCGTGGCAAGAAGGCACGAATATCGTCTTCTTTGTATCCCACTTGAAGGCGTTTGTCATCTACCAAGATCGGACTTTTAAGAATACGAGGTGTTTCCATGATGATATCAATGACTTCGTTGACACTCAAGTCTTCGATATCTACTCCTAGATTTTTAGCGTATCGATTTTTTGAAGAGACAATACTTGCCACCCCATTTTCAGTTTTTGTAAGGATATCCAATAATTCTTCTTTGGTGATCCCTTCCTTACCGAGGTTTTGTTCTTTATAAGTTAGCTGGTGAGCGTTGAGCCAAGTCTTTGCTTTTTTACAGCTGGTGCAACTTGACACTGTATAAATTTTAATCATGCATGCACTCCTTTCGCTACACGATAATACTATCGTATTAAATTATAACATAAAAACCATCAGTCTAGCGACCTATTTTGAAAAAAATTAATCTTCAATTTCAATCGCGTCATCTAAATCTAGCGTCACTTCTTCTACGACAGGAGCTGCTTCTTCAGTTTTATCAAGGTTTTTCACTGCTTCGTCTTCTTCGATCAAACCAAAATGTACCCGAACCTTGTGGTCGATTTCGTCAAAAATTTCTGGGTGGTCAGCCAAGAATTTCTTAGCATTTTCAGATCCTTGACCAATTTTTTCGCCATTATATGAGTACCACGCACCCGCTTTTTGGATGATATCCAAGTCTGTTGCGATCTTAACCAATTCCCCAGTACGAGAAATTCCTTCACCGTACATGATTTCCACCATCGCTTCTTTGAAGGGTGGAGCTACCTTGTTTTTCACAACTTTGATCTTAGTTTCCTTACCAACATTGGTATCTTTTTGGTCACCAGTACCCTTGATTTGAGTATTTCCACGAACATCTAAACGAACAGAAGCGTAGAATTTAAGGGCACGACCACCAGGTGTGGTTTCTGGATTTCCAAACATGACCCCAACTTTTTCACGCAATTGGTTGATAAAAATGGCAATGGTCTTGGTCTTGTTGATGGAAGCACCGAGTTTGCGCATGGCTTGGCTCATCATCCGAGCTTGCAAACCAACGTGGCTATCCCCGATATCGCCATCGATTTCTGCACGTGGCACCAAGGCTGCAACAGAGTCGACAACCACTAAATCAACCGCACCAGAATCGATCAATTTACCGGCAATCTCAAGTCCTTGTTCTCCTGAATCTGGTTGAGACAAGAGGAGCTCATCAATATTCACACCAAGAGCTGCTGCATAAGATGGATCCAAGGCATGCTCGGCATCGATAAAGGCTGCAATGCCTCCTTCTTTTTGCGCTTGCGCTACTGCATGGAGGGCAACGGTTGTTTTACCAGATGATTCTGGACCATAGATTTCGATGATCCGACCTTTTGGATACCCACCAGCGCCCAAGGCAATATCAAGAGCCAAGGAACCAGAGCTCATGACCTGAACTTTTTGTTCTGCGCGTTCACCCAAACGCATGATCGATCCTTTACCAAAGTCTTTTTCAATCAACTTCAGGGCATCATTGAGGGCTTTTTCACGCTCATCTCCAAATTTCTTAGAGATGTCATCTAATTTTTTCTGTTTTTTCGCCATTCTTTTCTCCTATTTTTTACTATACAGGAAATGCACTCCATTCACCATCGGTTTCCGTCCTTTGAAAGGCTCATTTCCTGTCCATTTGTAGAATTATTCTTCATTTGGCACAAACTTCATTATACCAAATTTTCACCATTTAATACAGCCAGGCGCACCAAATTAAAGGCATGAAGGACTGCAATCTCACGGACATCAGCCCGACTACGTCCAGCGATATTAACTAGGACACTATCCACTCCATTTGGAGTCGCAAGTCCGATAAAGACGGTTCCTGCCGGGTGTCCTTCTAGGCTATCTGGTCCCGCAACTCCGGTCAGGCTAACACCATAATCGGATCCTGTTAACTTACGGGCCTGCGAAGCCATGGCTTGGGCTGTAAAATGAGACACCACTCCATGTTGCTCCAACTCTTGAGCTGGGATGGAAAGCATCTTGCTTTTTTCTTCCAAGCTATAGGAGACAAAACCACCTGCGAAGATGCTAGACGCCCCTGAAAAATCTGCCAAAGTCGCTTGAAAAAGGCCAGCTGTCAGGCTTTCTGCAGCTGTAATAGTTTTACCAGTCTGTTTTAAGAGATCAAAGGCGACCTTAGCCATCGAATTGTCATCCCCATAACCGTAAAACAGCTCCTGCAAGGGTTGATGATCCAAGGTCTGCCGTGATAGGATTTTCTTTTCTAAGACATCGAGCTTGGAATCCGCTTCTGCCTGATCCTTCGCCT
>CAUTRO010000136.1:0-4293 GCA_963540685.1 uncultured Streptococcus sp. | reverse complement strand
TCCCAAGGAAACATCGCCCGTAATGTAGAAATCCTTACTAGTGAGAGCACTTGGATTTTCCTGGTGTTGGATAGCTGAGAGGGAATTGTCCACATTGACATGAACCCGCCAGTCGCTAGGAACATAAAGACTGAGACTCCCAAGCGAAACATCCACAGTAAACTGGGCAGATGGGCCTTCGATGCGGCAATTGTCAAAATAAACCGATGCTTCGCCGAGACTGACATCTGCACTTCCATGGGTAAAGTATGGATCATTGAGATACTTGGTCACTGTAGAAAAAGTAACATCAATATTGTTGCCATCGGCCTTGCTCATCGAGCCAGTGGAATAAGATCCAAAACGTGCCTTTGTCTTCTTAGAGGGCTTGAATAAAATATTGAGACCAATCACAGCGAGAATTGAAGAAAGGATGACCACCGAATTGGATACCGGAAGGAAATGGTATTGCCCATTGAGACAAAAGAGGGCTAAAAGTCCATAGATGAAGCCCCAACCAAAATGGCGTTTCAAAAAACTAGAGAGGGACAGGACCGCTAACAAAATGACCCAAGCTAAGGTCCAAATGCTGATGTCCCATTTTACAAAATAGCCTTGTAAGAGTACTAAGACTGCTAAAAGGATTAAAAATACCCCGATTAATTTTTTTCTCATGATATTACCTCATTTCATTTAGTCGTTCTTTTAAGAGTTGATAGTAGCGTCTGGATACATGGACCTGCTTGTGGGTCTGATAAAAGTTGACCGTGCTGGTCCCTGAAAAAGACTTTTCCAACGAGTAGATCTGTTTCGCGTTGACAATGGTGGATTTGGAAATCCGGCAAAAGGCGATAGGAAGCAACTCCTCCAATTCATAGAGCTTCTGCTTGACCTCATAGGCCTCGTCCTTAGTATGTCCATAGATCTTCTCCCCATCCGTCTCAAAAAAGAGGATCGACGCCACATCTAGAAAATACTCACTGCGATCCTTGTAGAAGGCTAGTGGAGCAATCTTTTGTTCGAGGATGCTTGCTTGCAACTGGGTCAACTCCGGGGTCAAGCGAGGAGCTCGAATCAAGATCTCAGGCTCATCCATAGACGGATCCAATTCGATTCTAACTTTCATAAAACTCCTTTCCCAAGGTTTTGATAGTACCATTATAACAGCTAGCACAAACAAAACAAGGGCTTTTCAGTAAGTGGCACGTTTTGCCCACTAAGAGGTGCAATTTGAGAAGTAAAAGAGAGAGTGGGACAGAAATCGGTCATTCGTTAGAATTCGATTTCGTCGTCCCACCTCCGCACAGTTGAGTAGGGCTGTAAAAGCTGATGAAATCAGCGTAGTAGAGCCCACTCAACCACTGCGTCTTGCTCGACAATCCAAAGACAATTGAGAGGCTAGGACTTTTGTCCCAGCCTCTTGATTCTTATTTATTGCTTTCCTTATCTGGCAAAAGAAAACTAAGACCCAGGCAAGCAAGGACACCCGCTGTGATCACTAAGCCATTTGAAACCGGCAAGAGATCGTAGATCGCGTTTGCGATCATCAACGCGATCAAAGCGCAGATAACACTTGCCTTGTAGTCCTGTTTCATCAGATTTTCAAGAGTGAAGAAGGCAAATAAGAGGAGGGGGAATAGAGGCCAGATATTCACATCGATCTTTGGAAAGCCAACCATTCCCATTGTGACAACCGCAAGAGCTGCCAGAATAAATCCAAATCCAAGTAATTTTTTCATCATCATATACCTCTTTTTCAATAGTTGGAAGGGGGCCTTCCTTTGATGATTCTATGATAGCAGAGAGCCCCTATGGAGACAAGGACTTTTGACTAAGTGGTTAAAAGAGGCGCTTATGCGGTCAAAAAAGAGCGAGGCAGAACGAATTGGTTATCACCAATATTCGTCGTCTCGCTCCTTCAAAGCCGTTTCTTCCTATGCCGATTGCAGGGATCGAACCTGTGACCTACGCGTTACGAGTGCGTTGCTCTACCAACTGAGCTAAATCGGCGATTACCTTCTTAGTATAGCACTTTGAGAATGGTTGTCAAGCACTTTTAGTTGATCTTTTTAATCAAGTCTAGACTGATGCAGAAAAGAGTTTATTTGAGAGACGACCTCATTCTTCTTGCTATGATATAAATCATGAGGAGCGTCCTCATAAACAACTTGAACATTGGACCGGTTTCTAGCAAAGTCTTTCGCGTAATTCTGCCACTCCGATTGACTAAAGCTAGTTCCCTCCCCATTTGAGACGAATAGGAGCACAGGGATGTTAGAATCAATGGTAAATCCGCTAACCTTATGGGCATTTTCTTTCACTGCACGAGTTTCGTTTAACATAGCCTTCGACAGCAACTGCTTGTAGGCTAAAAATCGGTATTGTTGACGTTCACTATCCGTCAAATCATGATTTTTCAGGTAAACAGACTCTGGGAAATAACGGAGCAACCCAACCTTACTAGTCCAATAGGCTAAGGTCATCAGTTTAGGATGTTCCTTTAAATCTTCATAACTAGCCGGCAGGGCCCAATCAAGTCCGATCACTGCCGTTACTTCATTAGGATATTTCTCTTGCCAAGCAAGGCTCTCAAGACTAGCCATTGAATGCGAAATAATCACATAAGGCCCCGAAACTTCGGCTTGCGACAAAGCTTGACGGGTTTCAGAAAGGACCTCCATCACATCTCTGGATTGATTACTATCCTCACTAAAACCATAGCCAGCTCTCTCGACTACGACAATTTTATATTTTTTTGATAGGGAATCTGTTAGATTCTTAAAGTCTAATATAGGTGAAGCAATACCAGCACCAGAAAGAAATACTATCGTCTCAGATCCTTCGCCTTGAACATATACATTCATTTGATGTCCATTGACTACAACCTTCTTACCTATAGGCACGAGGAGCTTATTTTCTTTTTGCAAACTAAGCCGGTGGAAACCAAATGTACCTCCTAGAAAAAGGATAAGAAAAACAAAAACGATCCAGCTATACTGTTTGAATTTTTTCATAGCCATATTGTACAAGTTTTAGAGTGTTTTAGCAATACAAATAATATATTTTTATTGCAATAATAAAAGAGATAAATAATAACCTCTAAGTCTATAAAAAAGGCTTATCCTTACGGATAAACCTCTGGTTAAATTATAATCCATTTATAATCTATTTATATTCTGTAAAAATTAATCTAGCATTATCACTTGGTAAATCAGGATCAGTATTATAAACATTTATCGAGATAATTTCACACAAAACAATTATTATATTTTTATTTTGCTTATTGATTCAATTCAGTAAAAATCAATCTTGCTTCATCGCTTGAGATGTTGCGATCAGTGTTATCAAATTTTATTGATACAAATAGACCTTCTTCAAGTTTAACAGCAACATCCATATTTCCAGGATTGAGTTTTTGATCAATGGTTTGTCCTGTCGAAGTATCGATTATTCTTACAGACCATCCTGAACTAGTCAAATTAGGATTCATATTAGCATTAGTACTAAGTTTATAGGTGCCTGGCTTGATATCACGTCCAACAACATACTCACCAACGCCTAGTTCATTGCTCATTTGAACTTTAGCTGGAACAGCAGTAAATTTAATTTTGGAGATATTACTGAATTTTAACACATCTCCTCTAAATAAAATTAATCGAATTTTCGAAGGGTAATCCAACCCAGACCCTGGAGCTGCTCCAATGTAATTTAAAAAAAGTTGTTTGACAAGAGATCTAGTCCCGGTGATATTTCCCACACCTCCAGTTATTTCTAAATCATATATCCCTGGTTGAACACTTCCTTCTTCTCCCACAACCACATTTCCAGTTACATAAATTTCTTCTGTAGAGACTGAATTTGCGGCAGCACTATTCATGATATCAACAATACTCGTCTCTTTGCTTGATGAGTCTTCATTACCTGAATTTTCTTCTTCAGTAACATCTTCTGTTTCTGGTGTAGATTGTGTCTCTAATTTAGGATCATTCTCAGATGAATAAGAAGCATCCGACACTCTATTTGAACTACAAGCAAACAGCATAGAACTAGTTATAAAAAGGATTAACAATAATTTAGTGTTTTTCATTTTAGACTCCCTTTTCTATTCCTAAAACTTTAATTTTATTTTATCACAACCTAGTATTAAAGATACTAATAGTTTGTATGACAGATTTTTATAGAATATAATGATTGCTATGAATTGTATCGACTATAGATATAAATGTAAATAAAAGATAATTCATCTCGATATGCAACCTGTCTTTGTTGCATATTCTATTAATAGGTATTCAATCCTAGACCTACTAGAGGAAG
>CAUTRO010000135.1:0-4306 GCA_963540685.1 uncultured Streptococcus sp. | reverse complement strand
GAACTCAATGCCCTCCGAGAACGAGTTGTCGGACCTCTAGCCACTTTCTTTTCACAGCGGAAACAAAAGGTGACTCATCTCTTAACAGCCTTTACAGAGTTTCTGCAGGAGGCTCAGCTTTCTCAGAATTTACAAGCTTTGATCAAGGATCTAGCCTTGGAAGAGCAGGAGCGCTATGATCAAGTTTGGAAGGCCTTCCTTCATGTGTTAGAAGAGTTAAATCTGGTCTTCGAGGACCAAGAACTGACAGTGGATGACTTTTTAGCTCTTGTCTTATCCGGCATGCAATTGTCACAATACCGGACAGTTCCTGCTACAGTCGATGTAGTGACCGTTCAGTCCTATGACTTGATTGAACCCTTGACAGCCCCTTATGTCTATGCCCTTGGGCTGACTCAGGAGCGTTTCCCTAAGATCGCCCAAAACACCTCCCTTCTCAGTGAAGAAGAGCGCCAGCTGCTCAATGAGGGGACGAAAGAAGGAGCAGAGCTCCAGGTGGTGACCAGCGAAAATCTCAAGAAGAATCGCTTTGTGGCGGTTTCTCTCCTCAATGCAGCGACCAAACAGTTGGTCCTATCAGCTCCTAGCTTGGTGAATGAAACGGAAGATAGTGTCTCTCCTTACCTTCTAGAATTGGCCAAGAAGCCTATTGCCATCGAGTGGACAAGCAAACAAGCCCAAGCTTCGAGTGATGACATCGGGACCTACCGAGCCCTTCTAGCACGCGTGATCGAACTCCATCAAGAAGAGATTGCTAGTGAGCTGTCCGCTGAAGAAGCCAGCTTTTGGGCTGTGGCCGTGCGGGTCTTGCGCAAGAAATTAGCTGCTGAAGGTATTCAGATTCCTCAGATTTCAACGGAATTAAAGAGCCGTCAGCTCCAGTCGGATACCCTTCAAGCCCTCTATCCTAAAGGCAAAGCCTTGACCTTATCTGCTTCTGCCTTGAATGAATACTACAAGCACCAGTATGCCTTTTATCTGCGCTATGTCCTAGGGCTACAAGAGGATGAGACGATCCGACCAGACGCTCGCAGTCACGGAAATTTCTTGCATCGGATCTTTGAAAAAGTCCTAAAAGACAGCTCCGATCAAGCCTTTGATCGGCGTTTAAGCGAAGCGATTCGAGAAACTAGCCAAGAAGCAGAGTTCAAGCAACTGTATACTGAAAATGGAGAGACCGAGTTTATTCGCCACTTGCTTCTTGATACGGCAAAAACGACAGGACGGGTCCTCGCTCAGCAAACTGGCATAGAGACCATTGGTGAGGAGACCCTCTTTGGGGGGAGCACCCACACATCTTATCCTTTGTCTGATGGCCGTCTCCTGCAGCTACGAGGCAAGGTGGACCGGATTGACAAATTGAGCGAACGAGGCGCTCTTGGCGTCGTGGATTACAAGTCGAGTCTGACGCAATTCCACTACGACAAGTTCTTTAATGGTCTGAATTCTCAGTTGCCGACCTATCTCTCTGCGATTCAGGATCTGAAGGAATACCAAGAAGAGCAAGGGATTTTCGGTGCCATGTATTTGGAAATGGGAGATCCCGTAGTGGATCTGAAAAAGACCAAGACGGTCGACGATGCCATCAACCAAACCATAAAGAGTCAACAATACAAGGGACTCTTTATGGCGGATCAGGCAGCTTATCTGGGGGAGGCCTATGATAAGAACAAGGCCATGATGCTGACCAAGGAAGAGCTGGACCTGCTTCTTTTGTACAACGCTTATCTCTATAAAACAGCAGCAGAAGGGATCCTCAAAGGGCAATTTGCCATCAATCCCTATAGTGAAAATGGGCGCAATATCGCACCATATGTGGACCAGTTTAAATCCATCACAGGCTTTGAAGCCGATCGTCACCTGGGTCAGGCACGATTCTTGACCAAACTAGACCAAAAAGGAATACGCGGTGAAAAGGTGAAAGCCGCTTGGATCGAGAAGATGAAGGAGGTCTTGAACAAATGATCAAACAAGCATTTTTGACAAGAGAAGAAATCAAGGCCCTTCAGGCCCAAGAAGCATCCTCTAGCAAGGAGCAAAAGCGGACACCGGAACAGATCGATGCTATCTATAGTTCAGGCACCAATATCTTGGTGTCGGCCTCTGCTGGTTCGGGGAAGACCTTTGTCATGGTGCAACGGATACTGGATCAGATCCAGCGAGGGATCTCCATTAAGGAGCTCTTTATCTCGACCTTTACGGTCAAGGCAGCGGGCGAGCTCAAGGAGCGTTTGGAAAGTGAACTTGGAAAAGCCCTGCAAGCGAGCGATGACCCTGACCTTAAGCAACACCTGGCCCGTCAAATCGCAGATGTCGCAACCAGTGATATTGGAACCATGGATTCCTTTACCCAAAAGGTCCTAACGCGCTATGGCTATTTGCTCGGTTTGGCTCCCCAGTTTCGTATTTTGCAAAATGCCAGTGAGCAACGTCTCTTGCAAAATGAAGTCTTTCAAGCTGTCTTTGACCGCTATTACCAAGGGGAACATCAGGAAGCCTTTGTCCAGATGGTCAAGAATTTTACTGGGCAACGCAAAAATTTGTCCTTGTTTAAAGAGCAAGTCTACCAGATCTATGACTTTCTTCAGTCGACCAGTGATCCGGAAAAATGGCTAGAAGAGCATTTCCTAAAGGGCTATGAAGAAACCGATTTTGACCAGGTTGAAGGCGAGTTGATGGAGAGCATCCAGCAAGCTCTTTATGAGGCAGAGAACTTTTTTGACTTTCATTTGTCCAATGAAGGGCAAGCATTTGGCAAGGCCAAGTATTTGGAAGCGGTGCAAGAGGTGCTGGATCAGATTGGGAGCCTCACAGGGCGCACCAATAAAGAGCAACTGACCTCTGTCCTAAAGGCGGTCGTTGCGATTAGCCGGGCTTCAAATGGGGGAGCCTTGACCAACAGAGCTCGAAAAGAAGAGCTAAAAGACCTGGTCACGGCCTATAACCAGGAAAAAAACCTTCATATCAATCGCCTCAGAGACTTGGAAAACCAGCTCTATCAGTTGGAATTTCAACAAACCTTCCACCAAGAAGAAGGACCCATGCTCTCCCTGCTTCGGGACTTTATCAGAGATTTTTCTCAGGCTTATCTGGAGCGAAAAATCCAAGAAAAGGCCTATGAATTTGGGGATATCAGTCATTTTGCCATTCAAATTTTAGAGCAATTTCCAGAGGTGAGACAGGCCTTTCAGGAGCGCTACCACGAGGTCATGGTCGATGAGTACCAAGATACCAACCACACCCAAGAGCGAATGTTAGACTTGCTGTCGAATGGCCACAATCGCTTCATGGTGGGGGATATCAAGCAATCGATTTACCGCTTCCGTCAGGCGGATCCACAAATTTTCAATGATAAATTTAAGGCCTATCAAGAAGAAGGGGCAGACGGGTGCTTGATCCTCCTCAAGGAAAATTTCCGGAGCCATGTGGAAGTGTTAGATGCGACCAATGATGTCTTTCGCCATTTGATGGACGAAGAGGTGGGAGAGATTGACTACAATCAAACCCATTATCTGGTCGCAGGTAGCGACAAGCAGCGGATGGCCTTGCCGCAGCATCGGGCAGAATTTTTGCTCTATGATGGTAGCCAGGACCAAGAAGAAAAGACCGAAGACGAGGAAGCACTCCCTGGTCTTGAGACCATTTCTAAGGGAGAAATTCTTCTCGTTATCAAAGAAATTTTACGCCTCCATCGGGTAGAAAAAGTGCCCTTTAAAGATATGACGCTCTTGACTGCGACACGCACTCGAAATGACGCTATTCTGGAAGCGTTTGACCAGTACCGGATTCCGATTGTGGCAGATAGCGGACAAGCGCATTATCTAGAGTCATTGGAAGTGATGGTCATGCTGGATACCTTGCGGACCATTAACAATCCCTTGCACGATTATCCCTTGGTAGCCCTCATGAAATCACCCATGTTTGATTTTGATGAAGATGAGCTGGCACGGATTTCCTTACAGACTCTTCCAGATCAAAAACAAGTGGCCTTCTACCACAAGATCCAGTTAGCCCTTGAAAAGACCGCAGAGCATGCAAGTTTGATGGATGCCAAGCTCCTAGCTAAAATCGAGAACTTCCTCAAGGTGTTATCTGCTTGGCGCGCTGCAGCCAAGACCCATTCACTCTATGATTTGCTGTGGAAAATCTATGAGGATCGCTATTACTACGATTATGTCGGCGCTCTTCCAAATGGGGCCCAGCGCCAGGCCAATCTCTATGCCTTGACACTTCGGGCCAATGATTATGAAAAGGCCAGCTTTAAGGGCTTGTCGCGTTTCATTGCCATGATCGACAAGATCATTGA
>CAUTRO010000134.1:0-4383 GCA_963540685.1 uncultured Streptococcus sp. | reverse complement strand
GATCCAAGCATGGAAATTCGGGTTTTCACGGGTCCTCATAAAAAAGCCGTTGCAGAAA
This sequence comes from uncultured Streptococcus sp., assembly GCA_963540685.1. Classification (GTDB taxonomy): domain Bacteria; phylum Bacillota; class Bacilli; order Lactobacillales; family Streptococcaceae; genus Streptococcus. Next base: position 4,325 of record CAUTRO010000134.1, on the reverse strand, counting down.
GTCTCGGTTTCACGGTTGTTCCTATCCTCGAGGACAAAGTTGATGAATTTGAACAAGTAGCTAACAACGATAAGAAACTGAATGTCTTTTCAGCTTATCGGCAATTGTCTAAGAGCCTAGATTTGATTAATCATGTATCGGATCAATTATTAGATGAGTGGCGCGTGAATCGTCCAGATATTGTAATTGCAGATTTTATTACCCTATCAGCTGGCTTTGTAGCTGAAGAGTTGGAAATCCCTTGGATTACCACCATGGCAACACAATTTGCGATCGAAACTCCATATGGTCCACCGTGCTTCTTTGGAGGGATGGGGGTCGCACGAACCAAAAAGGAAGAGAAGATCCAAGCACTATGTCGAAAACTCACACGCATTGGAAAATACTGTGGAGCATTCCTCCTGCGTAATCGCTTAAAACGCTACAATTTCAAGTTGTACAATCAAAATGGAGTGGAGACGATTTACTCACCTTATGCCATCTTTGGAATTGGTATGATGGAGCTGGAGTTGAAAACACATTTTCCTCATCAATACGCTTGGCTGGGACCATTAGGGACCTCACTTGAAAAAGCAGAAGACTATCCTTTGGATCTCAGCCCTTATGAGAACAAAAAGAAGGTTCTCGTGACTTGTGGGACTCAGTTGCCGTGGGCCAAAGAAAATTTGATCCAGCAAACTAAATATTTAGCCAATGAGCATCCAGAATGCCACTTTTTTGTCACCATAGGTGATGGGGCAAAAGAATTTTCTGAAGAAGAAGTGGCGCCGAATGTGACCGTCGTCTCTTATCTGCCATACAAAGAGTATATTCCGCAAATGGATTATGTTATTCACCACGGAGGGGCGGGCATCTTTTATCAGTGCATCGAATTTAAGAAACCAGCCTTGATCTTGCCACATGATTATGACCAATTTGACTATGCCATTCGAGGAGTAGAAGCAGGGATTGCCTTTCAAGCTCATCGAAATCGCACTGAAGAAATTCAAGCAGGTTTTAACTCTCTTTTAGAAAAAGAATCTTGGGAAGAGTTAGCAAGGCTAAACAAACTATCAAAAACCTACAAACCGTTGGATACCTTAGAGTTTGAAATTCAACGATTATTAAGACGTGGAACGGATGGGAAACTATGAAAATTCTTGTAACAGGTGCGACTGGCTTCCTTGGAAAATATGTGATTGAGGAGTTATTGGATCACGACTATTCCATTGTAGCCTTTGGCCGAAACGAAAAAGTTGGGAAGGCTCTAGAAAGTGAGCGCGTTCAATTTGTTAAAGGAGATTTGAGCGCTAGTGAGGAACTAAGACAAGCTTTTCAGGAAGTTGATGCTGTTGTTCATGCAGGAGCCTTGTCCACTGCTTGGGGCCCTTGGAAAGATTTCTATCAGGCAAATGTAGTCGGAACCCAAAATGTTCTCAACTTGTGTCGCGAATTTGCGGTAAAACGCTTGGTGTATGTGTCTTCTCCTAGTATTTATGCGGCTGGAAAAGACCAATTCGATATAAAGGAAAGTGATGCTCCAAAAGAAAACCACCTCAACAATTATATCCGTAGCAAGCTAGCTTCTGAAAAGTTATTTCTTAACTATCCAGATGTGCCAAGTATTATCTTACGTCCGAGAGGATTATTCGGTGTGGGAGATACCAGTATCTTGCCTCGGGTTTTACGTCTCAGTCGAAAAATTGGGATTCCCTTGATTCGAGGGGGAGAGCAACTCATGGATATGACCTGTGTGGAAAATGTTGCCCTAGCCATTCGTTTGGCTTTGGAAGCCAAAGAGGCACACGGACAGGTTTATAATATTACAAATGGAGAGCCAAAGACCTTTAAGTATTTGATTGAAACAACATTAAAAGGATTAAGAGAACCTATCCGCTATCGGAATATTCCAGCAGGTCTCGTAGCAGCTACGGCTTATAGCCTTGAAGGGGTGTATCGATTTTTTCATCTAAAAGCTGAACCCCCGTTGACGCGCTACACCTATTATCTCCTTCGCTATAGCCAAACTCTCGATATAAAAAAAGCCCAAACAGAACTTGGCTACTATCCAAAAATGACCATTGAAGAAGGGATTGACAAGTATGTCCAACATGATCAAGCACATTGATTATTTTCCAGCAGGTTATTGTAGCAGTCATTCTGGACTCTTATTTAAAGGGATTCCAAACGAAAAGATGCAATTTCCAGCAGGTGTCTTTTTGATTCATCATCGTGAAAAAGGCTATATCTTGTACGATACTGGCTATCATTATGAGATTAAGAAAAAAGCACGGTATTTCTGGTACCGTCTAGCAACGCCTATGCAGATGAAAAAAGAAGACCAGATTGACTACTTATTGCAAGAGCGTGGGATTGATCCAGCTGCCATTTCCTATGTGATTCTTTCGCATTTGCACCCTGATCATCTGGGCGGAGCAGCACTATTTCCAAATGCTCATTTTTTTGTCACTCAGGAAGTCTACGAAGTGTACCAGAAGCCGAAATTCAAAGATCTAATTTTTAAAGAGTTTCTTCCAGCCGATTTCAACGATCGGGTGACTTGTCTTAAAGCGGATCAAAGGCATACTGCTTTCCCTTACCGCCCGACTACGGACCTATTTGGGGATGGGAGCATTCTTGTATCGTCTATTGATGGGCATGCAAGAGGGCAGGGCTGCCTCTATATGGACGAGCTTAAACTCTATATTGGTGCAGACCTATGCTGGGGAGTGGATCTCTTGCCTTACACGCGAAATATGCGTCTCATTCCTTCCCTCGTGCAGGACAATAAGAAGGCCTATCTCCAGGGGGCAGAGTTACTAGAGAAACTTTTACAAGAGGGCATTCAAGTGGTGGTCAGCCACGACCCGCAAGAACGGATTGAGAGGATTTTAAATGAAAAAAACAGTCTTTCTGAAAACCTTTATTGAAACCAGATGGTGCCATCGATTCCGTTCAAAGAAAACCTTAGAAAAGTACCAAAAAAAGCAATTGGCTCGCTACCATGCTTTTATCACTTCTCACTCTCCCTATTTTCAAACCCATTCTCCTGAATCCTTCGGGACTATGGATAAGAATTTCATGATGACGCATTTCAATGAACTCAATACCCTTGGGGTGGATCGAGATCAGGCTTTAGAGATGGCCATTCGTGGGGAACAAACAAGAGATTTTACTGAGATGAATGGAGAAGTAGCAGTAGGTTTGTCCTCTGGAACATCCGGCCACCGAGGAGTCTTTGTCACCACAGAAAAAGAAAGAAGTATGTGGGCCGCGGCTATCCTAGCTAAAATGCTGCCCAAAGGAAAGCTTTTTGGTCATCGCATTGCCTTTTTCTTACGAGCGGATAACGAACTCTATCAAACCATTAATTCGTCCCTTATTCGATTAGAGTATTTTGATATCTTCAAGGATAGTACAGAGCATTTAGAGCGTCTCAAACAGTATCAACCAACCATTGTGGTGGCGCCAGCTTCCACCTTGATTGAGTTAGCCAACTATGTCACTCATCAGCAACTTGCGATTCAACCTGTCAAGGTTGTCTCTGTCGCAGAGATCCTAGAGGATAGAGACGCTCAGACAATTGCTAAAGCCTTTCACTTAGACAAGGTTGATCAGATCTACCAAGCGACAGAAGGATTTCTTGCTTGTACTTGTTCGGAAGGTAATCTTCACCTCAACGAAGATATTTTGTATGTGGAAAAAGAGTATCTTGATGATAACCGCTTTTATCCGATTATTACAGATTTTAAACGAACGAGTCAACCCATCTATCGCTACCGACTCAATGATATTTTGGTAGAAGAAAAGTCCCCTTGCCCTTGTGGATCCGTCTTTACTCGAATCGCAAAGGTCGAAGGACGATCGGATGATATTTTCTATTTCAAAAAAGAAGATGGAAGTAGCCAAACCATCTATCCAGATTTTATTCGCCGGTGCATTTTATTCGTTGAAAATATTCAGGACTATCAAGTGACTCAGTTAGCGGATGGATCGATTACCATTGCCTTGAGTCATCGTTCCGAGTTTATTGAGAAAGCGATCTTTGCCCAATTTGAACTCTTGGCTCAACAAAAACAATTCATCCTCCCAAATATTCAATTTATCGATTACCAATGGGACCCAACACGTAAATTAAAACGTGTTCAACGACTTCAATAAAAGGAGAATCCTATGACTACTGTAAAAAGACATCTGCAAATTAAAGGATATGGAACAGCGCTTCCAGCTCATATAGTGACCTTCAAAGACCAGACTCGCTACCGTGTGAAAGAAGGAGAAGAAACACAGATTGATCTAGCAGCGCGTGCAATTGAAGTTGCTTTAAAATATGCGGGGCTTGAAAT
>CAUTRO010000133.1:0-4388 GCA_963540685.1 uncultured Streptococcus sp. | reverse complement strand
CCAACAGCTACCTTTCTCTGTCTCAACTTCTAATACTACTGGGTACTGCTGTCTTAGCCATGTACGACCTTCGTTTTATGGAATACCCCTTGGTGATCTGGTGCTGTCTCCATGCCTTCGTCCTCTTTTTATCCGGGAGTAATCTCCTTATGCTATTCTTTTTACTCCTTGCGCTGGGGGCTCACTTTTTCTTTATCGGAATGGGGGCAGGGGATTTTCTCTTACTAGCCACCTTCTCGCTGACCTTGTCCCCTAGCAAGATCCTCTATCTCATTCAGATCGCATCCCTCTTAGGGATCCTCGTTTTTGCCCTAAAAAAAGAAAAAGACCGGATTCCTTTTGTCCCCTGTCTTTTTCTCAGTTATCATGCCTTAGTGATTTTTACAATTTTTAACAGATAAGATATCTTATTTTGCAACTTTCGCTTCTAGATAATCGGCAATGGCAGCTACATCCTTATCCCCACGACCTGAAACATTGATAATGATAATTTCATCTTTGTCCAATTGTGGAGCACGTTTAACAGCTTCTGCAATGGCATGTGAGCTTTCAATAGCTGGGAGGATTCCTTCTGTCTTACTGAGAAGAAGAAGAGCTTGAACCGCTTCATCATCTGTCGCTGCTACATATTCGACACGACCTGAGTCTTTAAAGAAGGCATGCTCTGGCCCAACCCCTGGGTAGTCCAAACCGGCAGAGATGGAGTACACTGGTGCTACTTTTCCATCTTCGCCAAAGACAGCATAGGTCTTCATTCCATCGACAACTCCTACAGTCCCTTTGGTCATGGTCGCTGCGTGCTGGTCTGTGTCTAAACCATGTCCTGCCGCTTCAACACCGACCAATTTGACTTCCTCATCGCCCACATATTGGGAGAAGGCACCAATAGCATTGGATCCACCGCCGACACAGGCAATCACATAGTCTGGCAAACGACCTTCTTTTTCCAAGATTTGACGTTTAGACTCTTCACTGATCACTTTTTGGAATTCATGCACAATGGTTGGGTAAGGGTGGGGTCCAACAGCAGAACCCAAGACATAAAAAGCATCCAGATCTGCCATCCATGCTCCAAAAGCAGCATCAACGGCGTCTTTCAAGGTCTTCGTACCTGTTTCAACGGCATGAACGGTTGCCCCCATCATTTCCATGCGGAAGACATTGAGACGTTGGCGTTCAACATCTTCTGCTCCCATGTAGACATCACAGGCCATGCCAAACTTAGCTGCCGCAGCTGCTGTAGCCACACCATGTTGACCGGCTCCTGTTTCAGCAATCACGCGTGTTTTGCCCATACGCTTAGCCAAGAGGATTTGCCCCAAGACGTTATTCAATTTATGCGAACCTAGGTGATTCAAGTCTTCACGCTTCAAATAAATTTTCGCCCCACCTAAATGCTCTGTCAAGCTTTCTGCAAAGTAGAGCGGTGTTTCCCGTCCAGAATAATCTTTCAAATAATGTTTGTATTCAGCGATAAATTCTGGGTCATTTTTGTACTGTTCGAAGGTTGCCTCTAATTGATCGAGTAAGTTTTGAATCGGTTCTGGTACGAAAGATCCACCAAATTGTCCGAAATAGCCTTTTGTTTCTGTCATGATTGTGTCCTCTTTTCTATATCTTCAATCCTGTTTATGATCTTTTTCTCTCGCTGGTCCTTTGAGCTGCAGTCTCACTGGGTCCCTTTGAGATACAAAAAACCTCACACAGAAAAATCTGTGTGAGGACGATTCGATACCGCGGTGCCACCTCTATTGTAGGAAGATATTCTATCTCCTACATCTCTGACCTGTCTAGCAACAGGGTGCACGATAAGGTGTGCTCACCGAATTTTTATTGTTTCAAATTCATCATCATAAACGCATCAGCCCATTTCAAGATCCACCACTACTTGTTCGCAATCACCACAAGCTCCCTGGAAGTGAGAAAAACCTCTACTTTTCTGATGTCTTGAAGCTATTATAGCTTTCCCAGTTGAATTTGTCAACAAAAATTTCAAAAAAAGTGCTAAAATGTTCGGATTTTATACTTTTTCATCTTTTGCTAGCAGTCGCTCTCGGAGGTAGTCAAAGGCCAGATAAGCCAGGTAAGCCCCTAAGGTATTAGTCCATAAATCATCTAGCTCAAAGACACGATTTGCATCAAACAAGAGATCTAACAACACTTGGCTGCATTCAATCCATAAGCTTAGGGCAAAGCCAAAGACTAGGACCCGTTTGCGACTCCTCAACCAGGGCCATAGCCAGAGGAGTTGAAAGACCAGCGGGCTTAACAAAAAGACATTAGCTACGTTTTGAAGAATCACCTTGATCAGTTGGAGGACACTTGTAATCTGACCAAGATTCATCAGTGAATTGAAAGGGATGAGTAGGACAACGATACGACCGAAATGTTGAACTCCCGGCGTTTCCATACCTGGTTCTGGCTGTTGAGGCAAAAAACACATCAGGCACAAGAGGACAAAATAGAAGAAGCTGCCACTCAGTAACAGCCTTCTTCCTCTTTTTGTTAGTTCTGTTTGATCGATCAGTCCACGTTTAAGGTTGCGCATGTTCAACAATTGCTTTCTCCCGATCCCGTTTCATGGTATTTGAACGCAATTGACCACAGGCAGCATCAATATCTGTACCATGCTCTTGACGCACCACGCAATTGACTCCGTTTTTCTTCAAGGTATCATAGAAAGCCATGACCCGCTCTTTTGGACTACGGCTATATTGGTCGTGTTCACTGACGGGATTGTATGGAATCAAGTTGACGTAAGACAATTTCTTAATATTCTTGAGCAATTCTGCCAACTCTAAGGCTTGTTCTACCCCATCATTGACTTCATTCAACATGATGTACTCAAAGGTCACCCGACGGTTGGTCGTCTCGATATAGTATTCAATCGCCGCAAACAATTTTTCAATCGGAAAAGCTCGGTTGATTTTCATGATGCTAGAGCGCAAGTCGTTGTTTGGAGCATGTAGTGACACAGCCAAATTGACCTGCACACCTTCATTTGCAAAGTCGCGAATTTTATGGGCCAAACCAGAAGTTGACACAGTAATATGACGAGCCCCAATCGCTAATCCCTTGTCATCGTTGACGGTCCGGATAAATTTCAAGACATTGTTATAGTTGTCAAATGGTTCTCCGATCCCCATGACAACGATATGGCTGACCCGCTCATCTTGACCCCGTTCATCAAAGTATTTTTGAACCAACATGATTTGAGATACAATTTCCCCATTATTCAAATCGCGTTGTTTCTTGATCAAACCAGAAGCACAGAAGGTACAACCGATATTGCATCCGACCTGAGTCGTTACACAGACAGATAAGCCATAGTGCTGCCGCATCAAGACCGTCTCAATCAGCATGCCGTCTGGCAACTCAAAGAGGTATTTAACTGTCCCGTCTGCTGACTCTTGCACGATCCGTTGCTTAAGTGGGTTGACAACGAATTGATCATTTAACTTTGCAATTAAGTCCTTAGAAAGGTTGGTCATTTCTTCGAAGGACTGGACACGTTTGCGATAGAGCCATTCCCAGATTTGTGTTGCACGGAATTTCTTTTCGCCATTTTCTTCCGCCCAATCAATCATCTCTTGGCGTGTTAAGCTATAAATGGATGGTTTCATTCTTTTTTTACTCCTCTTTTTGTCGAATCACAAAATGACGTTTGTTGTCCGCCTTCGTTGCCTTTTTAGTCTCAGCAGACGATCTTGTTTTTTTCGAGTTTTTCGCTGGCTGTCCCTTTTCGCGTTCTCGTTTTTGGAAACGATCTCTTTGTTTGCGATTGCGCGAACGCTTTTTAGGTTCTTTTGCTTCTGATTGAGTTTTTTTGACTGGTGATTTCTTATCAAAAGAAGCGCGATGGGGCTCCTTATTTTCAAGGACAAAATAAGCACAACCATAGCTACAATATTCCAATAGATAATCGTCTAGTCGACTCAGCTTATCCATCGTTGCAACATCGCGATCTTCCTTATAGAAGCCACGCAAACGTAATTGCTCGTTACTCCAATCACCAACAATATAATCGAACTTGGTTAAAATCTCAGAAAATCGCTGACCAAAAACGGTCGCATCAAATGCTTCCTTCTCGTTTTGTAAGAGCTCAAAGGAGAGGTTTTCTGATAGGACCTGGTCTCCTACCTGACGAAACACAGGTCCAGGAAATTTATTGTAATTATATAATTCAGGGTCAATCTCTTTTCGCATGGTGTTCCTTCATCAAAATCTATTTACTGTAACACTTTATTCTATCATAAATTTAATGACTTGCGTCAGATTTGGTAGAAAAGAGTTGAAATTCAACAGTGAACGTTTTAAAAGTAAAAAGCTGAGGCTAGGACAAAAGTCCTAGCCTCTCAATTGTTTTTGAATTGTCGAGCAAGACGCAG
>CAUTRO010000132.1:0-4395 GCA_963540685.1 uncultured Streptococcus sp. | reverse complement strand
AAAGTTCCTTTAGTGATTTTACCACCTGACATAGCCAAGAGACCAGTCACAACAATAGCGATACTTGCAATTAAAGCAAGGATCAAGCCAAAGCCGATTGAAACACCATAGCCATTGAAATTAGCAGCGTACTTGTTCACATTAAATACGTCGATCAATGTTACGACAGTTGAAAGAGCCCCAGATACGATAACACCAATTGCAAAACCTTTTGGTAGTGAAGATTTTACATCGTTCAAGCAAGCAAGGACAATCGCAACGACTGCGAAGATAATAACGAACCATCCATCACCGCGAAGACCATTCCAGCTGTATGAACCAAAGGCACCAGCATTCAGACTTGCCCAAGGTAAGAAAGAGCTAAGAATCGCTACCGCAGCAGAGATAATGATAAACAAACGATTTTTTTCCATAATCAGTCTCCTTAAAATTTATTAGCTTTATTTTACCACAAGAAACCATAAATGAAAACCCAAGACCAATATAAAAAGGCTGAGAAAACGTTCTCAGCCTTCGTTTGTGCGAGCCACTTCTTGTAGCTCTTGGTAGATTTGGTCGTTTTCTTCAAGAGAGTAGGAGTTAGCTCCACTCGCTAGTGGATGGCCCCCACCATTATGGCGTTTGGCGATTTCGTTAATTACTTTTCGTTTGCTCCGCATCCGAACACGGAAGTGACCGTCAGGCTGCTCAACAAAGATAGCCCAAACAGACACGGTATCGATGCGTCCAGGAGCTCCGACAATGGCAGCAGTCTCAGAATCACGTAGATCGAATTTCTTCAAGAGCTCTTGTGTCAGGGTAACACGCGCTGCACCATGTTCATCGATCTCGAGATGGTCATAGACATAGCCTTGAAGTTTAGCAGTTTTGAGATTGATCGTATCCATTTGACGAGCAAGTGCTGTAAAATCAAAAGGAATGCTGCGAAGGGTTGCAGCAAGCTCAAAGGTCCGAGTCGAAGTGGACGGATAAAGGAAGCGCCCTGTATCGCCGACAATTCCAGCATAGAGGAGACGCGCAGCACTAATTGGGAGTTCGAGATCCAATTCCTTGGCAAAAAGTGTAATCAACTCGCTGGTCGAGCTAGACTCGGTATCGACCCAGAGTAGATCACCATAAGCATCGTCATTTGGATGGTGGTCGATCTTGATCAGGAAATCCCCCGTCGTATAGCGCTTGTCATCGATGCGGGGAGTATTGGCCGTGTCACAAACGATCACCAAAGCCCCCTCATAATCCTCATCCTTGACGTCATCCATCTCAGAAAGCCAAGTCAAGGTCGGCTCATCATAGCCAGTCGCCAAGATCCGCTTTTGTGGGAAGTGAGCACGCAGGAGGTCCCGCAAGCCCACTTGGCTACCAATTGCATCCGGATCTGGATTTTGATGACGGTGGATAATAATCGTGTCATAAGCTTGAATTTTTTCAAGAATGTCATTCATTACGTTCATACAATACCTCGTTTTCTCAGTCAATTTTAACATAAGAAAGGCCCATCCAGCAAGCATTTATCACTATCTAGGGACTGTGGAAGCGGTTTTACATTGGTTGGGTATTTTGTTAGAATAAAATTATTAAACCATGTTCTTCTTCCGCCATTATCTGGATTGCCAAGCAATTTACTATATTCGCAGTCATTACGAAGGAGCCAATGATTACGAGAAACTGTTAGCATATGGTAAAGAAAATAATATTGAATTTGATTATACAACCGGCTCTAACTACCATAATCGCTTTAAGAAATCAGATGGCTTCAAACGTCCGTACAATGAGATTGGAATTGATTTGAAAACTAAGAATTATTATAATTCTACTCAAGCAGACGTTAAGAATGGGAAAAAATTGGAGAATTTCCATACGTTTCTTCATCTGATAGTTATAACGGTATTCTATATGAGGAAGTTAGCTCCGCAATTTTGATTTTAAAGGTTTCAAAAGATGAGATCGAGAAATCAAACTATATCATTGAGCGTGATCCGCAATCTCTAATTACTAAATCAAAAGTGAAAGAGGAAAAGACACCTGAATTTAAGTCTAGAGTTTTAGATAAAACTGACCAATTTTCTAAGGTTCGTATCACCTATAATCAAGATTTTTTACCGATCAAACTTGAATGGTATTTTAAAGGCGATGAGGGGCTGAAATGATATGCCTGGAGTCGTTTTTCCTATTCCTATCAAACTGAAGCTGAATTCAATAAGAAATTAGAGGAAGAGATTCAACTGATCAAGGATATTGAAAGGGGAGACAAAGCGGAGGTACCAGACAGATAAATAACTAAATCTTAAATGGATTCAAAAAGAAAATAAGGGTAACGATTAGGTTCCATCAGTCCAATTTCTTTGAATGAGCCATGACTTTCATCTTCTCGGGAAAGGTTTCGTGCAAAATGCTTAAAAAAGTGGTATAATACGAGAAATAGATTTTGGGAGGAAATTATGACTGTAGCGAAGATTGTTTTTGCTAGTATGACTGGAAATACTGAAGAAATCGCCGATATCGTAGCGGATAAATTCCGTGATCTTGGTGTCGAAGTCGATGTGGATGAGTGTACAACTGTGGATGCAGAGGACTTCCTTGAAGCCGACATCGCGGTGGTAGCGACCTATACTTACGGTGATGGAGAGCTTCCGGATGAGATCCAAGATTTCTACGAAGATTTGGCTGGCCTTGATCTTAAAGGCAAACTTTACGGTGTTGTAGGATCAGGTGATACCTTCTACGACGAATTTTGTAAAGCAGTTGATGATTTCGACCGTTGCTTCGCTGCGACGGGGGCTGAAAAAGGTTCTGAAAATGTCAAAGTTGATTTGTCTGCAGAAGACGAAGATATTGAAAAATTAGAAGCCTTTGCAGAAGAACTCGTAGCAAAAGCAAATTAATGATAAAGAGGCTGGATCGATGGATTACAGCCTCGATTTATATCCAAAAATAAAGAGGAGACACATGGATTTAGATCAGATTCGTAAGGACATTGACCAAATCGATCAAGAGCTTGTAGCCTTGCTGGAAAAACGGATGGTTTGTGTCGGTCAGATTGTAAAATATAAGGAGCAAGAGGGACTACCTGTGCTCGACCAGGGAAGGGAAAAAGAGGTGCTAGAGAAAGTCGGCTCTCTTGTGATGGATGAGCAGTATCGTACGACCATTCAGGCCCAGTTTCAAGATATAATGAAACGCTCTAGATCTTACCAAGAGGAGGTCAGGGCACGTGACTAGTCTATCCATCATGGAAAATACAAAACAGTATACGGTGCTGACAGGGATGGCCCTCTTCATCGGTCTCTTGGTCGGTACCATCGATATGATTTTTGGTCAAGGCCTTCTCCTGATCGGAGATGTTCGCAGCCAGCACTGGCCCTTGATTCTTTTCCTGGCTTTAGCAGGGCTTGTCATCGTTTATCTTTATAAGCGATTTGGTGGCAAAGCTTCAAAAGGGATGGGCCTGGTCTTTGATGTTGGGCATGCGCGTGAGGAGGAAATCCCTCTGGTCTTGGTGCCTTTGATCATGCTGACGACCTGGATGAGTCACCTCTTTGGTGGTTCGGTCGGTCGGGAAGGCGTGGCTGTCCAGATTGGAGCGACCCTTTCGCATCGTTTTGCCCGTCATTTCAAGTTTCCAAATGCTTCACGTATTTTTCTTATGACCGGGATGGCAGCAGGTTTTGCGGGGCTCTTTCAGACGCCGCTAGCTGCCACCTTCTTTGCTCTTGAAGTTCTGACTGTTGGGGAATTACAGCTGATGGCCCTCTATCCAGCGATCATCGCCTCGATCGTGGCGAGCTTTACCTCTCATGCTCTTGGCTTGGAGAAATTTGCTGTACCAATCAAGGAAACGCTGAGCTGGACACCAGAGACCTTGATCAAAGTGGCTCTTCTTGGCCTAGCTTTTGGCCTGGCTGGAAAGCTCTTTGCAGTTAGCCTTTCTTGGTTGAAAAAAACGGTCGCTCAAGCCTTGCCTAATCCTTATATCCGGATTGCTGTCATAGGGGCTGGTCTCAGCTTGGTCCTCTTGACGCTTCAGCTGACCAAGGTCGGCTCTTATAGTGGGCTCGGAACCAATCTGATTGATATGGCCTTTCATCAAGGCAGTGCACAGAGCTATGACTGGATCTTCAAGCTCTTCTTTACCGTGGTGACCATCTCTGCTGGATACCAAGGAGGAGAAGTAACACCGCTCTTTGCGATCGGAGCTACGCTTGGCGTCTTTCTCGCTCCTATACTGGGCTTACCAGTCTTGGTGGTGGCTGCTATCGGTTATGCCTGTGTCTTTGGCGGTGCGACCACGACCTTTCTCGCACCGATTTTGATCGGAGGAGAAGTCTTTGGCTATGCCAATCTGCCATTCTTTGTCATTGCCTGTGCCATCGCTTATTGCCTGCCAAAAGAGTGGAG
>CAUTRO010000131.1:0-4492 GCA_963540685.1 uncultured Streptococcus sp. | reverse complement strand
ACCAAAACCGGTGGCTTTTTTCTATGGGAGTGAGACAGAACAATTTTTTAAAATTGCTTCGCTTCCTTATTTTTTGGCTTGGGTTGAAAAGGTTCCCCAAACCTTTTCAATTGTCTCACCTCCGCACAGTTGATGAGGTATTCTTTGGAGCTATAAGAGCGAACAAAGATACCAATCAACCACTGCGTTATGTAATTATTACTAAACCTATTTCATTGAGCCGAACCTGACAAAGACGCAGACGAACTTAGGTACATTGATGCAGTTTGAGCGAAGCGAAAACTACGATCCTTATTACCTTTACGAGCATCCGCGAGTTTAGGTGCGTTCCTTAAAAAGGAACAAGTTATTTTAAGAGGAAAATCGGTTCCTAACACTAAGTAACCAATAGTTAGTAATATATCAAATAGAATATGATTTTAAATCATCAGGAGGCATCATTTTTTGCTATAATAGACTGTATGAGTAGAATTTTAGACAATGAAATCATGGGCGATGAAGAGGCCGTTGAACGGACGCTGCGCCCGCAATATTTACATGAATATATCGGTCAAGATAAGGTCAAGGACCAACTGAAAATCTTTATTGAGGCGGCTAAGCTTAGGGATGAAGCGCTGGATCATGTCCTTCTTTTTGGCCCTCCGGGACTTGGGAAAACCACCATGGCTTTTGTCATTGCCAATGAACTGGGCGTCAATCTCAAGCAGACTTCCGGTCCTGTCATTGAAAAGGCTGGTGATTTGGTCGCTATCTTGAATGATCTAGAGCCGGGCGATGTTCTCTTTATCGATGAGATCCACCGTCTTCCTATGTCAGTCGAAGAAGTGCTCTACAGCGCCATGGAAGATTTTTACATCGACATTATGATTGGCGCTGGTGAGAGCAGCCGGAGCGTCCATCTGGACCTCCCTCCCTTCACTTTGATTGGGGCAACGACTCGAGCTGGTATGCTGTCCAATCCCTTGCGCGCTCGCTTTGGGATTACGGGTCACATGGAATACTACGAGCAAGATGATTTGACAGAGATTGTCGAGCGGACCGCCGAGATCTTTGAGATGGAGATTACCCACGAGGCTGCCGAAGAGCTTTCTCTTCGTAGTCGTGGGACTCCTCGGATTGCCAACCGGTTGCTTAAACGGGTGCGCGATTTTGCTCAGATCATGGGCGATGGCTTGATTGACGATACCATTACTGACAAGGCCCTCTCCATGCTAGATGTGGACCATGAAGGGCTGGACTATGTCGATCAAAAGATCCTGCGCACCATGATTGAAATGTACGGCGGTGGCCCGGTCGGGCTTGGGACTCTATCGGTCAATATTGCTGAAGAACGCGAGACGGTAGAAGACATGTATGAGCCTTACTTGATCCAAAAAGGATTTATCATGCGGACCCGGACAGGGCGCGTGGCGACTCGTAAGGCCTATGAACACCTGGGTTATCCCTACAATGGAGACTAGCAGAAGATGTTGACGGAAGAAACGATAGTAGAACAAATCCAAGCGGATCCGGAGATGATGACTGTCTTAACCATTATTCGAGATCTAGGCTTGGCAGATTCCTGGCTTGCAGCGGGCGCGGTGCGAAATTTCATCTGGAATCAGCTCTCTGGAAGACCTGGGTTTGATGCGACAACCGATATGGATCTGGTCTTTTATGACCCTATGATCAGTTATGAGGAGACTCTGCAGATTGAGCAGGAATTAAAGAAGACCTATCCCCAGTACGCTTGGGAAGTGAAAAATCAAGTCTACATGCACCAGCATAGCCCAGGGACGGTTCCCTACACTAGTTCTTGTGATGCGGTTTCCAAATACCCCGAGCAGTGTACGGCTCTTGCGGTCCGCTTAAGGAAAGATGGTCAGCTAGAGCTCTTTCTCCCTTATGGGACAAGGGATATCGAAGACTTTATCGTTGAGCCAACTCCACATTTTTTAGCCAGTCCAGAACGCTTGGCGGTTTATACAGAGCGTATGAAAAAGAAAAATTGGAAGAGTAAATGGCCTCAATTAGAGGTCCGTTTTCCAAAATAGAGAAAAAAATCAGATTTGAAAAGGGAATCTGATTTTTCTTTAAAATGATGGAGCCCCTTTGTCATCTTTCTGTCACATTTTTGTTATAATAGTAATAGTATGCTGGTTTTCCATAGTGGAAAGCGAAGTGCTCAGCTAGGTTGGGCAGTCCGAACAAGGAGTTAGGTGGAATCATGAAAAAAATCGTCTTTGTCTGCTTAGGAAATATTTGTCGGAGCCCTATGGCAGAGTTCGTCATGAAGGACTTGACCGATCAGTATGAGATTGAAAGTCGGGCTACCTCTAGTTGGGAACATGGCAACCCCATCCATCGGGGAACCCAGAAAATCTTTCAACAACACCAGGTCCCGTATGATCCAGCCAAGACTTCCTTACAGATCAAGGAAGAGGATTTTTATGCCTTTGATCTGATCCTGGGGATGGACGAAAACAATGTAGCAGATCTAAAACAAATGGCTCCTGCAGGGACAGAGCATAAGATCCATCTTTTTGCTGCTGAAAGTGTGCCAGATCCATGGTATACCGGTGATTTTGAGGAAACCTATCGCAGGGTTCTGGCGGGCTGTGAGGCTTGGTTAGATCAGCTAGCAACTTCTGAAGAGTTTAATATGTGAGAGAATACAGAATATGAAAGAATTTTATGAGACTTACAAGGTCTATCTGACAAGAAAAAATTTAGAAATAGCAGCAGTTGTCGTGATTGTCTTATCTGCTTTGCTGGTTTTCTTTTCAGCTATTCCGCGTCAGGGTACGTTGACTTTGGATAAGGGCGCTATCCGTTATGACGGAACCTTAGTCCGTGGCAAGATGAATGGCAAGGGAACGGTCACCTTCAAAAATGGGGATACCTATACAGGCAACCTCGTCAACGGCTCTTTTAGTGGTTATGGCAAATTTAAGTCCAAGGATGGCTGGACCTATGAGGGACAGTTTGTCAATGGCCAGCCCGAGGGCAAAGGCACCTTAACCACAGAAGCCAACGTCGTATACAAAGGAACATTCAAGCAGGGGATCTATCAAAATGCGCATTAAATGGTTTTCACTAGTCCGTGTCACAGGACTCTTATTGGTATTGCTCTACCATTTCTTCCAGAAATCCTTCCCGGGAGGCTTTATTGGGGTAGATATTTTCTTCACCTTTTCAGGATTTTTGATTACGGCTCTCTTGATCGATGAATTTGCGCGCAAGCAGGAGATCGACTACCTAGCTTTCTTGAAGCGGCGCTTTTATCGAATCGTACCGCCTCTTGTTTTCATGGTCTTGGTTGTGATGCCTTTTACCTTTATGGTCCAACGTGACTACGTGGCTGGTATTGGGACTCAGATTGCAGCAGTCTTTGGTTTTGTGACCAATTTCTTTGAGATAGCAACCGGTGGTAGTTACGAAAGTAACTTTATTCCCCACCTCTTTCTTCATACTTGGAGTTTGGCCCTAGAGGTGCATTACTATGTGCTGTGGGCGCTCCTGGCGTGGTTCTTGGCTAAGCGGTCTAAGACAGTTGGAAAATACCGAGGTATGCTCTTCTTAGCATCTAGCGGGCTCTTTCTCTTCACCTTCTTGTCCATGTTCATCCGAGCTTTTTTGGCAGCCAATTTCTCCACGATTTATTTCTCTAGTCTTACCCATATCTTCCCCTTCTTTGTGGGATCGTGTTTAGCAACGGTGACAGGGATTACCAATGTCAGTCCTAACTTTACAAAACTTGTACAGTCTTGGAGTATGAAAAAGACTTTGTTGGTCTTGGGTGGAAGCTTTGCCTTCTTGTTTGTGCTCAGTCTTTTCTTGCCATTTGATAGCTTATGGACCTACCTATTTGGTTTTTTAGTAGCGACAATTGCGGCTTGTGCCATGATTCTTTCGGCCCGTATTCTCCATGAGAAGACACCAAATGCAAAAGAACCAGCTGTCCTCAATTTCTTTGCGGATACCAGTTACGGTGTCTATCTTTTCCACTGGCCTTTCTTTATCATCTTTTCTCAACACTTGGGAAATATGATGGCAGCCCTTGTGACGACGCTTGTTTCCTTGATTCTAACGGCTCTTTCCTTCTATATTTTAGAGCCAACCATTGCAGGCAAGGAGCCTCGTGTCTTTGGCATGAAGATGGACCTCGGTTTTTTGACCAAGCCAATCTTTTACCTGATGATTCCCTTGACCCTGTTGATGATTGGGATTTCCGTTTTTGCACCAACAGTGGGAGCCTTTGACGAAAGCTTAGTTGTTAGTGGTCTTAATCAAGCAAATAGCAAAATGCAGGTCACACGTACCCAGGTGGACAATGCTACAGCGACAGATTATAACGTCTCAAATGGGGTAACCATGATTGGTGATTCCGTTAACTTGCGGGCGCAGGATTATCTCATAAAAGCAATCCCAGGCATCCAGATCGATGCGGTAGTGAGCCGTCAGTTGGAAAATGGAATGAAGGTCTTTGAGACCGATATCTCCAATAAAGTTC
>CAUTRO010000130.1:0-4496 GCA_963540685.1 uncultured Streptococcus sp. | reverse complement strand
ACGACATTTCCCCATTTATACCGACGTGCCATCCATGATTCCTGATTAGGAATCCCAGTTTTAACATGTAAGGGACCGATTACTGTGGCCCCCCAGCTTTTCCAAAGTTGATCAAGCATCCCAATCCTCCTCTGGATCTTCTGTTCCAGCCGGTTTGGATTGCAGAATCCGGGCTGTGGATACCGGCGCAATTAACGGGTCATCAAAACCAAAGATTGTGCTGTCAATTGCGGAGGAAATGTTCTCTGAAAGATGAACACTCTTGTTTGTGGATATTTTCTTTAACTTTAGCAAGTCGGCGTCAGCACCGACTGCAACAGTCCGGATGATTAGCTCAGGAAATTTGCTTAATTGGTTCTGAAAGCTTACGATGTCTGAATTGGAAAAATTACCGTCAGATAGAATGAGAATCCTCGCACTTCCGCTATCATTCAGATGCTGGGATAGGAAATCATAGAGATCACACAGGTTCGAGGAGCCCTCAGCGTTTAAACCAGGAATATCCCCGTCGGTTTGAATGGTGATCTTTAAAATATCCTGTGCCCATTGATAAAAACGGATGTCTAAATCTGCATATTTTTGCTGATCAATGCCCCGCAGTTGAGCCGCGTAACGACACAAATTCCGCTGTAGATGGATTTTCCCCATCTCATTCATACTGCCGGAAACATCAACGATGATATAGAGGGCTTCTTTCATCGATGATACCCTCTGGGTTGAATCATTTCTTCCAGCCGCCTGAAGAGGTTGTTACCTGATACGGACAGGAGGTTTTTTGAGTCGTCGATCTTTTTTCTTACGACTTTGTTTTTCGGGTAAAAACATGAAGCTAAAATAGCTCTGCCTTCAATTCCGCCAAAATAACGGACGATATTCTGGAGCTTCATGACGTGCTCGCTGTTCACATTGCCAGCTTTGCACTCAATGACATAGAGACGTCGTCCATCCGTGAAGGTAATATCAAGCTCCTGATAAGTATCCCCAAACAGGTTGCTCAGCTGTGCGCTAAAGCTTGATGAACTCTTGTCGGCATCATCCTCTTTGAATGAGACTTCAAGGCCGATGCGCATATCCTTGATCAAACCGGCATCAACAAGTGGCTGAAGTTTCATGAAGGTGAATTCTTCAAACCATCCGCCAGAGAGGTATTTGGCAAAATCAGGCCACTCCTTGAACTCAAAGTGTTTAGGACCAATACTTATCTTCGCACTTTTATCCTTGGAGAGCTTTGCGTAGATATCCCCATTGTGCAGTTCAAACGGCTGAAAGCTGTCGTTGTAACGGGAAAGCTCTCTGTAGAGCCGTGAGATTTTAGAACGCGCCTGCCAGAGCTCATTAGTCAGACTTTTCCGGTCAAAAGATTCAATGCCGGGGATATCAGCCCAATGGCCAGCTTTCGAGATAAACAGATTATTACTGTTGAGCTGGATAAAGGTTTCTACCGATGGAATCAGCTTTGTTTCAACGGTTTTAAAGTCATTGAGATAAACCATCTGATTGTTACGGCTATTGAAATAGAATGGCGTTGCATTCACCTTGCGACAGGCAGCAAGAGCCCCTGCATACATCAACTTTGTTCCGCCCGTTAGGTTGAAGCCGACCTTTGCATCGGCAGGCATTTTCGCGATCAGATCCAGAATTGTGGAACGGACATTTTCAGGATCATACGGATCCACCGCAATTTCACCGTATTCAGCTTCTCCAAGAAACTGTTTCATGATATCGGCAGGGAACTGTGCGGAATTCACAAAGATATGTTTTCTGCTAGAAAACTGGATCACGCCAAGCAGATTAGGCACCCGCTGTTCGCCGAACAAGTGAAAAATGGCATCATACTGCTCAGAATCAGCATCCGTTGTTCGAACCTGTCTTCCATGCCATTCCAGCCATTCGCTCGGTAGGACGATTCTTTCCGGAGGTCTTCCGGGCTGAGAAGATGCGATAAGGCGTTTCTTCAGGGTCGGGTGCCTCAAGGCCGCAAAAGCCCAGACGAAAGCCATCACCGGAGTTCCAGGACTCAGGTAGAGTGTAACCAGCTTTTCACCTTCCAATGCCGCAACCGCATTCAGAGACTGAGTCGCTGCATCGTATATACCTTCGGTATCATTGAGGTGCTTCAGGCCCACAGGGTGAAAACTCACATCAACCTTTTTACCGGCATCCCGAAGCTGCTTTTCCAGCCATTGAGTAAAGTGGTTGTGCGCCTCCGTTGTATTTGAAAACAAATCAAGAAACTGCTTCGTAATTGCAGGATCAGAGCCTTCGATCTCTGCTGTTTTTTGCTGAAATTCAATAGCTCTGTTTTCGGTTTTATCCAGGTGCGTAAAACCAAGGATGACCACGTCGGTGTAATCTTCCGCAAGCAAAGCTCCCAGAACGGGGCCGGTTGTCTGTTCAAGTCCGAGCGAAGCCCTGAAATCAGTCATTCCGTACCATGTCATTAAATATTTATTCATAAACTTTCCCCATTTATATATGGACGGAACCAACTAACCTGATTTTTCAAGCGATTGACAAAGACAGCGCGATTGTCTGTTTCAAGTCCTTTAAATTTTCCTATTGCCCCACTGACGAACGAGCCAGCATCATCTTCATTCATGCAGAATCCGACGCGCATCTCAAAGAATCCCAGCAGGTCCTTGCACGATGAATTACAGCGTTTCCAGTTATCCGCAAAGGCAATAACGAATGTCCCTTGTAGCGGACCGTCTTCGAGAATTTTCTTCAGACTCTCTTGTGGTGAAGGTGGCTCATCTTTCTTCACTGGTCTAAAACTCGCCGGTCCGTAGTGAAATTCTTTGGTTGAATCCAGCCCGTCAATAATCACGATTCTTTTTGATTGTTTTAATTCCTCGGAAATCTCGGTAAGATTCAGTGCGGGAACACTCTCGTGTTTGGAAACGGTTTTTTCCCCGGAACCATCGAGATATTTTGATGCCCCCACCGGTATGATGGAGCGCCCATTAAAGTAGATGATCTCATCAATGCCATCCTGAGAATCCAAGCTTTGAAGGATGGAGGCGAGCAGTCCGTCATGGATTACGTCGTTATAGCCGGATATCAGCAAATTTGATAACGGCCGGTTAACAAGAGCCAGCGAGAGCGGTTCGGCTTCAAAACTCAATCTATCACCAAGGTGCAGCTGTATCGTCTCGTGTTTTTTTGAGTTGAACCAATCAACTGTGGGCATTTCAGGCAGTCGGGAGCCGTTAAATACTTTTGTAGAACCACAGTAACCACGCTGGTCGGCTACCTGAGTAATCTTGGCAATATGATCTTTGCACAATTCTCGATCGGCAAACGGTATCAAAAACCGTTGATTTGCCGATTTTGCCCCGTTGGAATTGTTGATGATCCCCTCCGGCGGACTACTTAGCTTGGAAGCCTCCCAGTTGCTGTTGCCAAGGATCATAGCGGAATCTTCCTCGCTGCAGGCGAGAGCAATCCGACAACCGATCTGGCTTATTAGCTGGCCCATGGAAAGAGACTGAATTCCTTTCAGTGTCTGGGTAGCCAGCAGCACATGTATGCCGTAGGCCCGTCCTTGTCTCAGCAGCTGGTTCAACATTTTCTCTGCGGGTTCAGCCACTTGGCGTCCCTCAGAAAACAGAATCTGAAACTCATCAATAATTAGCAGGATACGCGGGAGTTTGGCCGTTGAAGATTCCCTGTATTCATAAAAGTCGCGGACAGACCGGCGTTTGAATTCCCGAGCTCGTTTTTCAAGTTCCTCGGTCAAATGTGCCAGAACAGTTACGCCATATTCGGGATCACTCTCTGTGGCCACGAGTTTTGCCTGAGGAAGCGGAGGTGAAGCATAAACACTGAATTCCGTGCCCTGTTTGTAATCCAGTAGGTAGATATTCAACTCCGATGCTGAATATGTATGGCAGAGGCTATGAATCAGAACATGGAGCAGGTTTGATTTTCCGGAGCCTGAACGCCCCGCCAGAAGAATATGGTGCTGTGTATTCACCCCGCCGATAGAGAAAGGAACGATCTCGCCTTTCGAAGTCCAGCCGATTGGCACCTGTATGCCCTGAACAGCGTCGTGACCCCAGTAGTCCGAATTGCACCAGAGATCCGTTAGACTCTTACTGAATTTTGAGCTCTGTTCATATCGGTCCGATATGGATGCCAGAAAGTCGGTCAGCTCAGAACGTCCGGGCCAGAACTCCTGTTCCTCTACAACACTGATTTCAGAGACATGCTTGGTCAGTATCTCTGCCGGAACAATGGAATCCATTCTCTTGGAATATTTGTCTATCGCGGTGCGCAACCCCGTAAACTTGCGGTCCTCCAACCGACTTTCATCAATGGTCAACACCGGAAGCACGCCGCAGGCAGGTCCATGTTCCAGAAGGCGGCCAAGGTACCAGAAGCTTTTGTCCGTCAACTGTTCCGGCACTCCAAAAATGAGCAACAGTTTATATGGTATGGGATTGCTGCTGTTTGCCTCGTTGTAGGCAGACCAGCTCTTGAACTCTCCCTTGAAT
>CAUTRO010000129.1:0-4537 GCA_963540685.1 uncultured Streptococcus sp. | reverse complement strand
AGCCCTACTCAACTGTGCGGAGGTGGGACGACGAAATCGAATTCTAACGAATGAGCGATTTCTGTCCCGCTCTCTCTTTTTGTATGGTCTAAGGTTCAGAATCTGCTTTAAAACGGCTTCCATATTTGAAAAAATATTTGAGAATCTGTTGACAGTCTTACATATCAGTGTTACAATAATGTTACAAAATATTACAAATATTACAAAAGAGGTTGGATTATGAAAAATAAAAAGATTGTTACCTTAGCAGCAATGGCCCTTGCAGCGAGTCTTTTTCTAGGAGCTTGTGGGGGTTCTAAAGAAGAAAAGACAAGTGAAGCCAGCAGCTCAAAGACCAGTCAAGTCAAACAAACGACTTCTTCTTCCAAGAAGAAAGTGATCACTAGTAAGGATCCGATTGCTTCCTCATCTTCTGATAACAAATCAGAAGAAAGTCATACTGTCGGTAGTAAGAACAGCCAAGCTGGGGCCAGTCAAACACCTGCACCAGCTAAAGAAACAACGACAGTAGCTCCATCAGCTCCAGTGACAAAAGAAACAAAAGAAGTAGCCACTCCAGCAAAACCAGCCAAAGAGAAACTGCCAAGTCTCGAAGAAGGTCATGCGCATGCCAAGCAGCAAGCCTCTAGCACTGAAAATGCTCAGTACAGGGGAGTCTATTCTGTAGCAGCAGGTGATTTCTCTGCAGCAGCTGGGAACTGGTCTGACAAACGTGACACTGGGGTCACTATTGGCCAAGGTGGTCAGGTGACCATCCAACTTCCTGGCGGTCAACCCGTAGCCTACGGTATTAGCGGTTATAACTATACCTTGGATGATGGTCATTACCATGCCAATCTTTCAGGAGGTGATGGTTCTGCAGCAACTCTTGATATTGTGGTTGGAAAAGATGGTTCCGTATCAAGCGTGACCGTCCTTAAAGACGGCGTTAGCCACTCCCTCACCCGTGAATAAGTTCTAGAAGATCTGAAAGGTCGGTTGGGCCTTTTCAGATCTTTTTTCTTGCTTTGAAGAAAAATATAATTTTTTATAAAAAACTATTGACAGATAGAAAATATAGTTTATAATAAAAACATAAAGAAAATCTTTTTATAAAAAATTATAAAAAGGAGCTGTTATGAATAAAGAAAGAATCGCTGTTGTATTTGGAACCTTTGCTCCTCTTCATCAAGGGCATATTGACCTCATTCAACGAGCTAAGCGCCAATGTGATCGTGTTCGCGTGGTTGTATCTGGTTATGAGGGGGATCGAGGCGAAGAAGTGGGCTTGACCTTGCAGAAACGCTTCCGCTATATCCGTGAGGCCTTCTCAAATGATGAATTGACTCAAGTCTATAAGCTAGATGAAACAGAGCTTCCACGTTATCCGCTGGGTTGGGAACCTTGGTTACAAACAGCTCTAGAAACCATCCAGTATCAAACAGAGACAGAAGAGTTGATCTTTTATGTGGGAGAGCAGGCCTACAAGAAAGAGTTGGAAGCTAGAGGGTTTGAAGTTCATTTACAGGACCGATGCTTTGGGATATCAGCGACCATGATTCGGGAAAATCCAAGTAAATACTGGAAATACATCGCCCAACCCTTCCGTCGCCAGTTTACAAAAAAGGTTTTGATCATGGGAAGCGCTAGCAACGGGAAAACAACCCTTGCAAAGGACCTGGCTCGCTTTTACGATGCGCCGGTTAGTCTAGAGTACGCGCGTGAATACCAGATCAAGAACAATGTCCGGGATGATGAGCTCACGCCCAAAGACTACTATTACCTATTATTAGGCCAGTATGATCAAACATCCAAGCTCATCGATAGTAGTGCCAATCGAGGCCTTGTTATCGCAGATACCAATTCCCTGGTAACCAAAGGCTACTATGACTACTACATGGAAGTCGAAGGACAGGATGCTAGTATGAACGATACTTTCGATAATCTTTTTGTCAGTATTCTGGCCAAGGAAAAATGGGATTTGATCCTCTTTGTTCAGCCTATTGGCTCTTATGTCAATGATGGCTTCCGAGACATGACCATGGCTGATGAAGAGATCCGCACCAGCTTTTCTAACTACCTAGACCAATTGCGCCTGCAATACCTAGGCAACTTTCCTCGCATCAGACTATCTTGGCAACTACGAAGAAGCCAAGAAAGTGATTGATGCTATCTACCAAGCCGACTAAGGAGCAACTTATGAATAACCTAATGAACAACTTATCTAAAAAATACACAACTTTTATCCAAGACTTTAGAAATGTCCACCGAGAAGCGAAAAAACAAGGCTTTGTTAATATCATGAAACTCCTATGGAAGGACCTTTTCATGGGACGGACAGCCTTTCAATGGATTTATCTCCTGCTTCTTTCTAGCGTTCCTTTTGTATTAGAGTTTATGACGCAAATACAATCTCTCGTCAAACTTTTTCTTTCTGATGGTTCCTTTTCCATAGATTGGGCAAATTTTATAGGACAGCATGATTGGCTGGGACTGTTTGCCTCTTGGACAGGAATTGTCTGTGTTATCCTGGTTGCAGAAGGACGCGCCAGTAACTACCTCTTTGGGGCAGTGAATTCAGCGATCTACCTCGTTTTAGCCCTCAATAAAAACTTCTATGGAGAAGTCCTTACAACTCTTTATTTCTTTATCATGCAACCGATCGGTCTCTATGTCTGGCTCTCCAATCGGATTAACGATCAAGGCAAGGTCGAAGAATCTCACTTTGAAGCCAAGAAATTGACCTTGATCGAGTGGATGCGCTACTTGGCCTTGAGTGCCGTGATTTGGATCGGTATGGGCTTTGCTTATCAGAGCATCCATAGCGCCCGCCCTTTCCGTGATAGTATCACTGATGCAACCAATGGGGTCGGCCAGCTCCTCATGACTCGCCTTTACCGGGAACAATGGATCTTCTGGATTGCGACCAACGTCTTTAGTATCTACCTCTGGTGGGATCAGAGTATTCAAATTCAAGGGATGTACTGGGTCTACACGCTGAATAGCCTAGTGGGCTGGTACCAATGGACCAAAGCGCTCAAGAAGGAGGTGGCCTAAATGACCAGTCTCTTGATTCCAGAAGGAATGACGGAGAAGGAGTATTTTGAGACAGTTGCTAGTGAAGCGGACTTTCTCAAGTGGTACAAGGAGCAAGATTTACCAACTTATGAAACGCCTAGTGTCACAGCAGATATGGTGGCCTACTGTTTTGTCGAAGGCCAGCTCAAGCTCTTAGCCATTCGTCGCAAGGCTCACCCCTATCAACACCGCCTAGCCCTAGTAGGTGGCTTTGTAAATAAGAATGAAGATGCGACCCATGCCTGCATCCGAGAGGTCAAAGAAGAAGTGGGGCTTGATCTCACTGTCAACAAGGTGGAGCAACTCTTGACCGTTTCTACCCCTGGCCGTGACCCCAGGGGCTGGGTCATTACCATCGCCCACCTGGTCTATCTGCCGGCAGAAGCCGTCGAGCTGGCTCAAGCAGGTGATGATGCTAAGGAAGTTGTTTTTCTCGACGTCGATTTTAAAAAGTCCCAGTGCTTGCTGGAGGGAAAAGCCTTAGTGGCTTCTGATTTCGCCTTTGACCACTATCAAATCATTCAAGAATCGATCAAGCGAATTCAAGGACGTCTGGACTGGAATCCAACTTTTCTTCATCTGTTAGAGGAGCCCTTTACCGTTTATGAAGCAACGGAATTGGTCAATCTGATTAATCCGGGACGTCCGATGGTTAGCAATAATTTCCTTGTAAAATTCGGAGAATTCGTAGAGGAAGTGGGTGTTAAGCGAGTTCCTAAGAAAAAACCACGCAAGACCTATCGCTTAAAAGAGTAGGTAGAGTAACATTCTTTCCACAAAAACCTCAGCTACTATTAGTAGCTGAGGGATTTTTTGTTTTAGAAAGAAATATTTAAAATAATGTCAAAAATAGTTGACATTTTATTTTCAAAAGAATACACTATAGTCAAATATATGCGACATAAATTAAAAAGGAAGAAGCATGAATCGTGTAAAAGAATTCCGGAAGGAACTGGGAAAATCCCAACTCGAACTTGCCAAAGATATCAGCGTCTCGAGGCAAACCATCAACATGATTGAAAACGACAAGTATAATCCTACCCTGGAACTCTGTCTCAATCTCGCTCGAAGCCTCCAGACTGACCTCAACAGTCTCTTTTGGGAAGATGAATTTTAAAAAGGAGAAAAAATGAAAAAAGAAACCTTCACTGAAAAACTGATCAAACGCACATATGGTATTTCTGGACCTCTTGACGAACACAAACGGCGTGAAGCGGATCGTATCGGTAATCAGGTCTTTATCGTCCTCTTTTACCTGATGATATTTGGCAATTTCATTCCACTCGTTCTTGCCAATAAATATCCAAAAATAGTTGCTATTGGTTATCCTCTGGTGATATTTGGGATTTCCATGATAACCGCTTTCTATGTGCTTTCTCAAACTAAGAAAACAGGTATCACAGCCATCGATCCTGATATGTTGAACCAAAAAGAAAAGAAACAGTTACGTTATCCTGGTCTGAAAGCAGGTCTAATATAT
>CAUTRO010000128.1:0-4579 GCA_963540685.1 uncultured Streptococcus sp. | reverse complement strand
CCCCCAAAAAGCCTTTTTCGTTTGTAGAAACATCCAGATAAACAAGGCAGTCTTCATCTAGAGAACTTTCATCAACAGCCTCTATAAATTGAGAACTGTGGCAAAATACACTCTCTCCCTCAACATTGACCCGGCAATAGTATTTCCCGGTACGATCAGTGGTTCCCCATTCCAAATAGCCGACTTTTCTTTTATTCAGGATAGATTTAAATTCCTGTTCATAATCGAACGAGATCAGATCATTCAAGCCTGCAATTTTGGAGCAACACCAGTCCAGAAGGTCAGAGAAGCTTTTGCCGTCTTCTTTCGGGAATTGCTGAAAATCGGACCAGCTTTTACGGGCTGGAAAATCTGGAACCGGCAAATTCTCAAGATCGGCTGCCTCACACTCTGATGCTGAGCGCCATTCAACCCGAATAGATTTAAAACCTGTTTCCGCTGAATCCAACGGAATGAATTTCAATTCGTATGGATCATCTGCTCCATAGGTGTAGGTCATCTTCAGCTTGCAGGCCGTGGCCTTCTTCAAAGGGAATGCTGGTGATTTCAGGTACGCAACAAACTGAAGCTCTTTATTGCCTTCTCCCTGCTGCAAAGGAAAACTGTAATGCGTTTGTCCGGCTGGAAGAGTAAATGACTCTTCTACTGGTATATTCACAGTTCTGCCACGTTGCGGTGTTACTGTCGCATCTTTTACCAAATAGAAATTTTCAAAGTGTCCATCACGAACAATTTTGATCAACAGCTCTGGCAGATGATCTCGCCAAAGGGTAATGTCACCAACTTCCTCCTGCCATCTATTTAAAGTCTGGCAGCCTTTAATTGGTGACCATGCAGACCCTAGCCACTTGTAATCCATTCGTACATCAGATTTTCTGATTGTATCCTCAAGAGGTAGGATAAAGACTCCAACTTCTCGACAATCTTTATTTCTAGAGTTCAGGCAGTCACTGATAGCGTAGTTTGATAATATGTTGAGATCTAAATCATCTAAATCCTGAATCAGAGTCTCCCGAATAGAACCCGGTAAGTGATACCAGTGATCGTCTTTCACAAAGGACACTTTTCCGGAATCACTGGCTAAACCATCAAAACCGAACAAATGAAGAAGTTCTTCGGATGTCTGGCAGCCATTACGGTCAAGATTGCGGACCATGGCTGTATGAATACTGCTATTTGGCACAATAACCGTAGGGTGTCGTTCCCAACTCACACCTTGTGTTTCAGGCAATATTTCAGCCAGCTTTTGTTGATATATTGCCTGAACAGGGGTTATTGAAATGCCGCCGGCAAATGAATCAACCACCAGCACAAAATCATTCTCTCGGACTCTGTCCTGTACAAATTTCTTCGATGATTGCCATGCAAAGATAGCTGCTATGCTTTTGGGAAGCGGGGTCGACTCATCAAAATAAAAATTGACACTTTTTCTTATTCCTTCTAGATCAAAGTCATTACCCCAATCAGGAACAAGATAGGTGAGTTTGTCTGTCTGAATATAGTCACTCAACTTTTTAGTAAAAAACATCGATGCACTGCTTTTGGTGGCATCGGGCAGTGTTGATCTATGTGAAAAGAGGCTCCTCATGCTCACTGTTTCAACTTTTCCACTTAAAGTGATAGCTTTTGCTTCTCCGCAATCGACAACATGCTTGTTTCCATCTTGTAACGTCCAAATTTGCTGAAGTAACCTGAACGGCAGATGCGCCTGGGAGTCTGTATTGTTCGTGAACCTTGGACGAATAGAACACAGGTCAACAACAGTGCTATCCATCTGTATTGGACCACTTTGATTAGTAGCCGTTGCAGAGTATTCAAACGGGGCATCCGTGACGAATGACAGTATCGCCTTTGGTATCTCTTTAAGAGTTTCTGACTCTATTTTTAATTTCTTTTTTCCGCTTGGAGCTTGCTCAATAACAAGATTACCGGAAACGATCTGTAATAAATACTCATCCTCACCGACTTGTATCTTCCATTTATTACCCGTCAAATTGAAATCGACAGGGATGATTTCTGCTGGAAGAGTTATGTCGTCAGCACATTCACCCTGTCGGTTACTACCGATAACAAAAGAAACTTCATCTCCAGTAGATAATGAATCGAGCTTGAGCTTGCTTGACAGATTGTTTTGATGAAAAAATAAATCAACACCACTTTCTTGAGTTACAAAGCCAAACTTCTTTTCATAATTTATAGTTTTTATCTTCCCTTTGATCTTTGAGTCAACTACAGGAAATAAATATCCCCGGACTGGCAATTCTGGGGAGATAGAAAAATTATCATAATCGAGACCGACCGGTTGCTGAACGATTCGAAAACGATCGCTATGGTTAAGCAAGCAGAGAGTATTCCAATAAATAGCACGGAGAATATCGCTATCGAGTCTTTTACTATCTCCCGCGATCTGCTCATCGATAGCTTGGAGCCAGAGCCAACCATCCCAGACTTTTCGATAACACTTATCCTGAAGAAGCGCGTTATTAGGCGGAAGGTTACCCCACACACCGATTTCAGCAGCATCTTCCGTTCTGAACCAGCGCTGGATGGCAACAAGCAACTCTTCACAAGTATCTTCTGCCGCTGATGAAAAAACATTCTGTCTTTCAATTAGAATTTGTTCCAGACGGAACAGGAAAGCTCTCAAAAGTCGGTTTTCTGCCGTATCAACACTGGATCTCCGCCTGACAGCCTTCATATAAAGTTTACCGGAAAGCTTCTCGCGGAGTGTTCTTCCCGGCTGACGGCTGAGCCATTGAACACTGTTGCTGTCAATCTCTCTTGTCGCATGTATTGGCAGCATGGCATACTCTCGTAATATCTTATCCCGAGTATGCTCCATGATTGCCAGAACAGCTTCCTTCGTGTGCGACACAATTCGATAGATACGGTCTTTTATCTCACCCTCAGGTGACGCATCCTGCAACGATTTCGCCACAGCATCCAAAAAATCGACAATGCTGGTATGTAGGGCATGCCCGGAAACAGGGTCGAAGCTTGATACTTCCGTCAGCCAGTTGCGCAGCATCAATATTGAATCCGCCTTGACCTTTATCTCACCCTGAGAGTTTAATGCCTTATAAAAAGACTCGATAGAATCAATATCTAATGAGTCACTCATTCCTTATAGCTCCTTCGTTTGATTACATTTATCTTTTAGATCTTTGGCTTTTTTTGCATCACATGACATTATATTTTTAATCTCAGGTATAGTTAACTGCCAAAGTTCTTTTCCTTCTGTTTTAGCGAATGCTTGTAAACGTTCTGGAATATCTGTGTTCATTGGTACAGAATTTATACTAACATCTACTTGTTGGATTACGTCAGTTTCCTTTAAGTCTTTGTCGTTGTTATCTATATTAGTATCCTTTAAATAATTAGCACTATTCCAGATAAACTGACCGTAACCAAACTCACAAGCCAGATCGAAGTCTTCGATTATCGTATAGTCAGCGTTCACCAGTTGAGTTCGAATTTTATCAAGGCAGTCCGATTTGGATTTTCCTCTAGTTTCAATTCCTCGTAATTTAGGCATAACCTTCTGAACTAATTGATCTTCAAAGGCGATTTTCATTGCTTTTCTTAAGCCTTCATCATCGTTGTTTCTCTGGGCTTCCAGCACATCGGGATAGTTGGACATGTAGTATTCGATGGATTGCCATACTCTGTGCCCCAAAGCCCGGCCAACCTTGGACAACGAGGTATTTATCTCTTCAATAAACCTCTTGAATGGCAAAATCTGATTATCGTTGAATTTACTTTCTTTGCACCACCAGCTCTCCCACAGTTTGCGAGATAATAATGGGGCTTGATTGCCCAACGGCTTCAGTTGAAGTCGCCTTTCCAGAGTTGTTGGGCGAGGAAAGTTGATTACAATTCCTCGATCGAGGACCTTGTCTGAGAGGGATTTAGTTGTTTCGTCCTGATTCATCGTTCCAACCCAGAGCACATTTCTTCCCAAGGGCAGATCATAGTGCTGGATACCTGCACCAAGCTTAACTTCAAGGCTGGGTACCTCATTACCTTTGAGACCGCGCCGAAGCTCAAGCTTGCTCAAGAATTCCGCAAAATAGAGTTCGACATGGGCAAGATTCATCTCATCCATCAATATGAGACTCATGACATCTTCAAGACCGAAAGGATAGCCTTCAACCTGAACTTTTTGACTTTGTGCCAATAAACGCAGAACAGGCTGGGCATCGAACTTGTTATCAATAGAGTTGAAAAAACCAAGCATGGATTCCTGGCTGTCCCAGTTTGGTTGTACTGATAGGCTTAGAAAATTAATCCCACCAAAATGTGAATAGAGTCTTGGTAATTCAGATTTACCAGTTCCACTAACACCTGCTAAAACCGTAATTGGAGACCATTCGGATGTTTTTAGAGCGGTGTGGAATGCGTGTAAAATTCGGCGTGGGAATCTCAGGCCATAATCAATGCAGGATTTACTGATTCCATCCAGCCATTGAAGCTCTTCAATTTTATCGACTGCACGAGGCAGTTCCTTTTGAATGTATGGAGTTTCAATATCTCGAATCCTTGCCTCACGGTCCTGTTCCCGTTCGTACGAGGACTGTAA
>CAUTRO010000127.1:0-4585 GCA_963540685.1 uncultured Streptococcus sp. | reverse complement strand
ACGAATTGGACGAATCATAGAAAGATCGTAAAGTGTTGCACTGTAAGGTTCTTTAAGGGTAATTTCAAAGGTGTGATCATCGACAACTTTGTAGCTATCCAAGACATTGGTAAAGTTAAACCATTCATGATTTCCTTTGTTTTCTTTTGAGAAGATCGTATCGAAATTCCGCTTCACATTGGCTGCGTTGAAATCAGAGCCATCTGAGAATTTCGCTTTTCTCAAATTGAAGGTATAGGTTTTCCCATCTTCACTTACTTTCCAGCTCTCTGCTAAGGCTGGCTCAATTTTCCCATTGTCTCCGTAACGAACAAGCCCTTCATAAACCAAATCTTGAATAACAAATTGATCTGGATTATACACGTGAGGATTGACATCTCCGAAGTCTTCTCCCCATGCAAGGGTGATCTTATCTTTTTCAGCACTACTATCTGCAGACTTGCCATTCTGCTGGCAGGCAGCTAAACACAAAACTGCTAAACTAGTAACAGCTAATTTCCAAAATTTCTTCATTATAAGAACCTCATGATTGATTATTTTTATTGACACTAGTATGTAAGGCATCTCCAAATTTTGTAACCAATAAAATGATCCCGATTAAGAAGATGCAAGGGAAAGCGACGATCCAGGGAGCTTCCTGGATATAGGTTCGACCATCATTCATCATGGCTCCCCATTCTGGAGACGGAGGCTGCGCGCCTAGTCCAACAAAACTCAGGCCAGCAATCTCCATGATGATGGTTGAAACATTAAAGGTCATGGTGGTGACAATTTGTGGAAAGAGACTAGGAACATAGTAATTTTTGACGGTCTTCCAAAAGCTATTTCCATACATTTTTGCTGACTGAACATAGAATTCATTTTTTAAACGCAGGGTCAGCGACCGCGTAATATAGGCATACCTGGTCCAAGCCGTTAAGCCAATCGCTATGACCGTTTGTTGCAAGCCCACTCCTAACAGGCTCACAATAGCAATCACTAAGACGATGGATGGCAAGGACTGAAAAGCCGTAATGAACAAGAAAATAGCACGATCCAACTTCCCACCGATCAAGGCACTGGTCACACCAATAAAAGAACCAACTAGGGTGACAAAGAGAAGAATCCCAACTGCAGGTACAATGGTTTGTACCCCACCACTCAGAGTTCGAGCAAATACAGAGCGGCCCACGGCATCTGTACCAAACCATTCTTGACTATTGGGTGCTTGGAGGGCATTTTCTAAATGGACCTTGGTGATGCTGTCTCCTAAAAAGAAGGGAGACAGACAAGAAATCAAAAGGACCAAGAGAAAGCATCCAGCCAAGAGATAGAGGTTGCGGTTTCTAGATTTTCCCATAGCTTAACCTCCATATCTTTTAGGACTGGCCTGTTTCTTAAAAACAAGGGATTGACTTTGTTGCGAATGACGGGCCTTCGGGTTTAGCAACGTGATCAAGGCCTGGGTGGTGAAATTGACGATCAATACCCCAAGTGTAATCACTAACACAGCACCTTGGACCAGAGGATAATCCCGATTGACGACTACCGCAATCAGCATTTTTCCAATTCCTGGCCAAGAGAATAAATACTCTATGATAGCAACACCTCCTAACAGAGAACCCAGTGACAAACTCACCAATGTCAACAAAAAGGGAAGGGTATTATACAAGACATCCTTAAAAAGAATGCGACCTTCCGGTATGCCACGTCCTCTTGCACCTTCTACTGCTGGTGACTGTAGCTCATCGATGATGGCCGTTCTTAATTGAGGAATATAGCGTGTAGACATGGTCAGGGCCATGGTAGAAATCGGTAAAATTAAGCCCCATTCATTTGCGGTTGACTGAATAGGAAACCAACCAAGCTTGACCGAAAAGACAAGCATGAAGAGAATTCCAATGACAAAACTTGGTATAGCATTTAAAAATGCACAAACTGTCATTAGGAATCGATCCAGTCGACTACCAATATGATAGGCTGCATAAATCGAGAGAGGAAGGGAAATGGCAAGCGTTGCCAGCAAGATATGGATCCCTAGATA
Organism: uncultured Streptococcus sp.; assembly: GCA_963540685.1. Classification (GTDB taxonomy): domain Bacteria; phylum Bacillota; class Bacilli; order Lactobacillales; family Streptococcaceae; genus Streptococcus. The sequence goes on along the minus strand of CAUTRO010000127.1, from coordinate 2,562 downwards.
GATCGTGTTTGGAAAATAAAAAACCAATTGATCCCAAACTGGGGCTCCTGTACGATAGCTGATCCCGAAATTTCCCTGGAGGATATTTCCTAACCATCTCAGATATTGCAGGATAAAACTATCATTTAAGCCCATCTCAGCTCGTTTTACTTCTAGTAGTTCTTTGGTATAAGGAATTCCTTGCGCATTTAAGATACTTTCTGCAGGATCCCCTTTTGCCAGATAAACGAGTAAAAAGGAAAGAAAGCTGACACAGAGCAGAATCAAAACCATTTGAAACAGTAATTTGATGAAATATCTTATCATGGCGCTCCTCCTTCTTCCAGATAAGGTTTCATCAACATTTTGGTGTAGTCCGATTGCGGATTTCGCAAAACGTCTGACATCACCCCTTTCTCTTGAATTTTTCCATCTTTTAGTACCATGATTTCATCACAAAATTGGCTGACCAGCGCAATATCGTGTGAAATAAAGAGAAAAGATGTATGGGAGCTTTTCTGAATCTCTTGTAGGAGGTCCATCACTCCCTCTTGGACAGTCACGTCTAAGGCACTGGTAATCTCATCACAAATCAATAAGTCCGGCTGGACCAAGAGAGCCCTGGCTATAGCCATCCGTTGACATTCTCCACCACTTAATTGGTGTGGAAACTGCTGCGCCAAGTCCGGATGCAAACCAACCCTTTCCAAGAGTTGGTGAATCTTCTCTTCCATCTCCTTTTTGGTCAGACAAATTTTAAAATTCTGACAAACCTCTTCTAAACTGGCTTGTAAGGTCCTTTTAGGATGAAAAGCTTCTTGAGGCTGTTGAGAGATGTATTGTACCTTTTTGTAAAACTCAAGATCTGCATAAGTCGTAAGCTCTTGCCCCAAGAACTGAATATTTCCCTTTTGTATATCTAGGAGTCGACTCAGAATTTTGGCAATGGTGCTTTTACCCGAACCGGATTCTCCAACCAAACCAAGCCGATGACCCTTTTCTAGAGTAAAGGAGACATCAAAAACACCAGCCTGATGAGGAAGCATATCTTTATAATGATGAGTGAGATCTTTACATTCTAGTAAATAGGTCATTTGGTGACTCCTGCTACAATTTTAGTTTTGGAATAGCCCTTAGTAATTTCTGGGTGTAGGGATCTTGCGGATTTTGGAAAATTTGGTTGCGACTTCCTTCTTCCACAATCTTCCCCTCCTTCATCACCAAGATCCTATCTGCCAACTTTTTGGCGACACTCATGTCATGAGTGACAAATAAGAGGCTTGATCCTTCGGTCCTTAGCAATTCAATCAGGGTTTGAATAAACGATTCCTTTGAGAGAACATCGAGGGCACTCGTCGGCTCATCTGCCAAGAGCAATTTAGGATGTGAGGCTAAGGCCAAAGCAATCGCCACTCGTTGCATCATCCCGCCACTGAGTTCAAAAGGATACTTTGATGGGATCTGTGCTGAATCTAAACCAACCATCTGAAGGCATTCCTCTAAAGATCTCATCTTTCCTACATGAGAGCGATGACTCTTGACGAGATCGTCGTAATGGTGCTTGATTTTACGGTTATTGTTAAAACCTAGACTGGACTGTTGGGTAATCCAGGCCAGTTCTGTCCCCACAAAGGGATAAGAAATCCGTTTCTTTTGTGGGCGAATGGCCTGATCCCTATAAGAAATCCTTCCTTGGCTAAAGACTAAATCATTCAAGGGAAGACCTAAAAGCAGTTTTAAAATCGTTGTTTTGCCACTGCCACTTTCTCCGACGATTCCGACTGCTTCACCTGCTGAAACAGTTAGAGAAAGGTGATCTAAAATAACCTTTGACGGGGAAGAAACCGTAACATTCGTCAGTTGTAACATGGCATTATTCCTTCGAGAGTTGGTTGGTTACATGATAATAATCAGTTGGATGTGATTCCAAATGAGAGATGGATTTGTCCATGACGATGGCAACTTTATAAAATCCAATGATCGTATAGCCATGATCCTTATCCACAATGGATTGAATGTCTTGGCTTAATTGGATCCGTTTTTTCCGATCAGTCTCAGTTGCTAGCGCTTCGATCTTCTGATCAGCTTCCGAATTGCTATAATGACCGATATTTCCCACTCCACCGGTTTTAACAGCTGAGTTAAAGTAAGCATATGGATCGCCAATCGGAGCAGCTACTACGGCATAAGGCGTGAAGGCATAATTTTTCTCCGTTGCGACAGCACTCACTTCAACCTTACGAATCTTCGCTTCAATTCCAACTTCTTTTAATTGTTGTTGAGAAGCTTCAATTGCTAACGGCATCTCTGGTAAACGAGTAAAGGAGAGCAATTCAATCGTGACTTTCTTTCCATCTTTTTCACGGTAGCCATCCCCATCAGTATCCTTGTAGCCTGCGTCATCTAACAACTTCTTAGCTTTTTCTACATTGAACTCATGAACACTTTTATCTAATGCAAAATCTGAGCTACTAGGGAGCGGTCCTGTTGCTGGAACGGCCGCACCTTTAAAGAGAGATTCTGTAAAAGTTTCCTTGTCGACCAAGCTATCTAATGCTTGGCGGAACTGATCATCTGCTACAT
>CAUTRO010000126.1:0-4593 GCA_963540685.1 uncultured Streptococcus sp. | reverse complement strand
TCTGTCGCAAAACCAGGATAAGGAGATGTTTTGATCTGGATCGCCTTTAAACCAGTTTGCTTTTCAACAAAAATGCTGTCTTCAGAAATGGTCATCCGTACTCCCATTTCTTCTAACTTGGCTATGTAACTTTCCAAATGCTCATACAAGACATTGTTGATCTGAATTCCTTCGCCAATAGCAGCTGCAAGAGCAATATAGGTTCCTGCTTCGATGCGATCGGGAATGACCTGGTGTCTCGTCCCATGTAAATGCGGAACACCGTCAATGATGATCATGTCTGTTCCTGCTCCACGAATGTGAGCTCCCATGTTGTTCAACAAGGTTACCACATCAATAATTTCAGGTTCCCGAGCAGCATTCTCGATCACTGTTCGACCTTCAGCCTTGACCGCCGCCAAAATCGTATTAATGGTTGCACCGACACTAACAGTATCCATGTAGATGTTGGCTCCTTGGAGAGGCTTGCCATCAGTCGCAAGCTTCATACTAGAACCATCCATGGTCATGGCTGCTCCCATCGCTTCAAAAGCCTTCAAATGCAAATCAATAGGACGTGGACCAAGGTCACATCCACCAGGTAAACCAACAGTTGCTTGACCATAGCGGCCTAACAAGCTTCCGTAGAAATAATAGGATGCACGCAGGCTATTGATCTTACCAAATGGCATAGGCATATTCTTGACCCCACGCGGATCAATGATCAAACTGTCCTCATTGCGCTCGATCTTAGCCCCCATGATGGTCATGATTTCAATCAAACTTGCGACATCTGAGATATCCGGTACCCCGTCTAGGGTTACGACATCATCTGCCAGAATGGTCGCAGGAATTAGGGCTACTACACTATTTTTTGCACCACTAATGGTCACCTCTCCTTTTAGAGGGCGACCACCATTTATTACAATTTTTTTCATCTTAATATTTCATTAGCTCTTTCAAGTCTTTTTCCTTTTACTATCGTTTTTTCAACGGAAATAAAAGGGACAACGTATGTAACATACTGCACCTATTATACCACAGATTGACCTATTTTTCCATCTGTAGAAATTTTCAAAACGAAAAAAAGCTAGGATCATCCCAACCCTAACTTTCTCTTTTAACTTACCTGTTTTACTGCTTCTTTCAAGGCTTCGACCTTGTCCAAGCGTTCCCATGGAAGATCAATATCTGTACGTCCCATATGTCCATAAGCCGCTGTTTGACGGTAGATAGGACGTTTGAGGTCCAGCATTTGGATAATCCCTGCAGGGCGAAGGTCAAAGATTTGACGCGCTGCTTGCTCCAGCTTGCTTTCTGCTACCGTACCAGTGCCAAAGGTATCGATACGAACAGATACAGGATGAGCCACCCCAATCGCATAAGCTAATTGCACTTCTGCTTTCTTAGCAAGGCCTGCAGCCACGATGTTCTTGGCAATGTAGCGAGCTGCATAAGAAGCCGAACGGTCCACCTTTGTTGCATCTTTACCAGAGAAGGCGCCGCCACCGTGACGTGAATAACCACCATAGGTATCCACGATGATCTTACGACCAGTCAAACCTGAGTCTCCTTGAGGTCCTCCGATAACGAAACGACCTGTTGGATTGATGAAGAATTTTGTTTCAGCATCAAGATAAGAAGCTGGAATCACTTCCTTGATAACCTTGTTAATCACATCCTCATGGATTTGTTCATTGCTCACATCTGGATCGTGTTGAGTTGAAATAACGACTGTATCCACGCGCACTGGCTGGTCATTTTCATCATACTCAACCGTAACTTGAGATTTTGCATCTGGACGAAGATAGCTAATTTCACCAGACTTACGTAGCTCTGCCAAACGACGAACCAACTTGTGACTGAGTGAAATTGGCAGTGGCATGAGTTCTTCTGTTTCATCCACCGCAAAACCAAACATGAGACCTTGGTCACCAGCTCCAATCAAGTCAAGTGGATCTTGATCTGCATTTCCACGAACTTCCAAGGCTTCGTTGACACCTTGGGCGATATCAGGAGATTGCTCTACCAATGATGGGTGTACTCCGACCGTCTCAGCAGAAAAACCATATTCTGTATTTGTATAGCCAATCTCTGCGATGGTATCACGTACGACACGGTTAATATCGACATAAGCATTGGTTGAAATTTCACCGAAAACATGTACTGAACCAGTATAAACAGCTGTCTCAGCAGCGACGTGTGCTTCTGGATCTTGCTCTAAAATAGCATCCAAGATAGCATCTGAAATTTGGTCTGCAATCTTATCTGGATGCCCCTCAGATACTGATTCAGACGTGAAAAGTTTACGTTCTGACATAAAAATGTCCCCCCTTAAAAATATTTGTTATAGAGTTACAAAGAACTGGTAGCAAGATTTCTACCACCTTATCGGGACCATATAACACTTCATTATATCTCATTACTTAATCTTTATCAAGAATTTCAGGTAATCATTTACATTTTAAGGTGTGGTATTTAACAAAAAAGTAGAACTCTTCTGCCTATCTTCTTCCGTCATTCTCCCTCATCTCGAAGAAAGATGGTTCCAATCAACACCAGCACTCCTACCACAAATGGTGGAATATGATTAATCACCCAAGATGGATCACCCGCAACAATAAACGAAAAAACATAAAAACCTACTGCTATATAAAGAGTTGCTTTATTACCTTTCGCATTTCCATTCCAAAGCAGGATAGTCGCAATAACAAAGCTAATCATATGGATTCCCAAAAAGTACAAAGTCCACTAGCCCATGATCCTAGTGAAAAAAGAGCTAATAAAAGCAAAACTATATAAGCAGTGGCTATGACCGAGGCAAAAGCAAGTATTCCAGATTTCCCAATTCTCTTTTCTGAATCCATTTCACCAACAGGCGAAAGAACTTCATCTGGAATCCTTTCCTCTTTTTCTTTTTTTACTTCAGAATGTTTTGGTTGATCTGTCATAACTTTCCCCTAAAGTTCTTACTTACTCTTTCAAAGAATAGCACTAAAAAATCGACAGGAAGAATTGATTTAATTATAGCTTTGACCAGTCCGAATACTTTTTATTGAGTAGAGTTATCCATCCCTATCTTTTCATTAATAGCTTTTCTCTTCTTTAACTAGGAGCGTTCCAATTAAAACCAGAATACCTAACAGTATCGGTGCAATTCGAAAAATTTTCCAGTCTGGATCAAAAGCCAAGATGATAGACAGCAGATAGAGTCCAATACTCGCATAGAGCAAGTTTTTATTACTTTTCTTCATCCCTAGTCGCAGTAAAAATGCTCCAATCGCAAGACTGAATAAGTTTGGACCAAGGAAAATCAAAACGACAAATCCCCAAGCGTTACCCGAAAGGGCAAAGTAAGATATGAATAGAACAAGATAGATAATGGATAAGTAAAAGGCCACTGAAAGAAGAATGGATGTAAATCCGATTTTCTTTGGAGGATTCTGAATAATTTCAGAATTGGCTTGATCTTCACTTATCCTGCTAGGTTCTTTATTTTCTTCAAAATGTTTCTCTTGGTCTGCCATCACTTTCCCTACCTTTCTTTATTTTATGTTTTCTTTTAAAACGATTACGCACGAATCCATCATTCTTTTCATGATACTTACCATTAGGATGACTTAAAATGCTAGCCATAAAAGAAGCAAAAGCAATGACAGCACGATGACAGGGAGATTCTCTTCATTTTCAGGCTGTCCGGATAAGAGTATGACTACTTGATAAAGTGCACCAAAACCCTAAACAAGCAAGAAAATTTGGTAGCAAATTTGACATGTCACCACAATCTCTTTCCTCCAGACGAATCAGTAAAGAGTGATCTCAAAAACAAGGTTTCTTTCTTAAATAAAATCTGCCTCTGCAATGGCTTCTTTGACCACTCCCAATGGGAGGTGGACGAGCTCTACTTCTTTTTCACGGTAGAGGTACTCGGCATATTCATCAATTCGATACTGATGAATGTATACCACCCGCTTGCAACCAACTTGGAGCAACTGCTTGGTACAGTTGAGGCAAGGGAAATGGGTCACATAAGCTGTGAAACCTTTGGGAATTCCACGTTTAGCTCCTTGCAAAATAGCATTGGCTTCCGCATGAATGGTCCGGACACAATGCCCCTCGACCATGAGGCAGCCATCCTCCAAGCAGTGATCTGTTCCAGAAACAGATCCATTATAGCCGGTTGCAATGACCTTATTATCCTTAACCAGAACAGCCCCCACCTTAGCGCGATTACAAGTTGCCCGATTTGAAATTAGTAAGGCCTGTGCTGCAAAATACTCATCCCATGCCAGTCGATTATGTGTCACCTTTCGATCCTCCATCTAATATGATTTTTCCTATAATTGATTTCATTATAGCATGAAATCAGCAAGAAAAAAAGGGAGTGGGAAAGAACTCTGACTAGTAAAAAAGAGTTCGTATTCCCACCCCCGCACAGTTGATTAGGTCATCTTTAGAGCTTAAAAAACGAATAAAGATACCAATCAACCACTGCGTCATACAGTTATTTCTATCATACATCAAAGGCTGGACAATTTTTGCCCAGCCTCTTATAAACATTATTTACCAAGTTTTGCTTTTGCTGCGTCTGCAAGAGCTGTGAAAGCTGCTGCA
>CAUTRO010000125.1:0-4600 GCA_963540685.1 uncultured Streptococcus sp. | reverse complement strand
TTTTCAAGAGCCGCATTGACATTGTTCACATATGTTTGATGGTGTTTATCATGGTGCAAATGCATAGTTTCTTCATCGATATATGGTTCCAATGCATCGTAAGCATATGGTAATTCTGGTAAAATGATTGCCATTTTATGGTCCTCTTTTCTTTATTACTGACTTGATGATAACGCAAACAGCTAAATTATTCAACTAATCTGCTTACTATATCATCCGTTTTTATACCGCATTGGCTACTTTCAAAAGGGCCAATCGGTCTCAATCAAAATCATCATGGCCTGCTTCAGAAAAGCCAGGGAAATCCTACGGCTATCCCGCAAGGCAAACTTCACCTGGTAAGGATTGATCTTGCGCCCCGACAACTCTGACAAGCTCGTCACAATTTGGCTTTCGGTTTGGCCTTCTTCTGAGAACATTTTCACCTGGCTAAACATCCGAAATTGGCTCAATAGGATCGCGATCAATTTGATTTCATCTTCTCCTTGCAAGCGGAGATCTTTGACAAGAGTCCGCGCTGGGTCTATGCGACGTTGAAGAATCATTTGGGTCAGATCAAAAATATTGTCTTGCAGGGTCTTGGGGACAGCCTCTTCAATATCTTCTAGACTAATCTGCCCATCCTCTTTATAGGCCTGTAAAAAGGCGAGATTCTTCTGCAGCTCTCCAAAGTCATAACCTGATTTTAAGAGTAGCTGATCAAGCGCATCGCCGACAAACTGCAAGCTCATTTTTTGAGCCTGACTTGAAAAATAGCGCTTTAAGTCTTGCTCCTTAGGAATTGCTGCCTCAATGATTTGAGCATCCCGTTTTAGAAGTTTAACGAGTCGTCGCTTACTATCTAACTTTCCTTCTGCAAAAATCACCAATCGTGTCGATTCAGAAGGACTTTCCAGATACCTCTCAAATTGCTTTAGTTCTTCATCGGTTAAGTAGCGTTTTTTAGTAGTCGTCAGATCCAACAAGTGATCCAAGATCACGATTTTTTCATCCGCAAAAAAAGGAAGACTAACCAGGTCCAGCTCTACATCAACGTAGGAAGCCTCCTTCATATCAAAATAAGAATAATTCAAATCTGAGGGATCATAGCCGATGTTGTTTGAAATTTCCTTTTTTAGCCATTCAAATTGACCCACATCCTCACCTGTTAAGACAAGGATAGGAGGTAGGGATTGAGGCGTCAGATTTTTGGTATCGGTAATTGCTTGCATGAAACTCTCTTCTCTTTATTAGCTTAGTGCACTTGGTGCTCAGCAGTCATTTTTTGTTCCAATGGTGGTTTTTCATCAGACAAATCTGGAGCTGCTACAAAACTAGGAATTCTCTCAAATGGGTCAGCAATGAAGCTATCCACTTGCTCTGTTACATGTAGAGTGGCAGCACCTTCCATTGAATTTCCTTCTGGTTGCACGAAGTCCGATTTTCCTGGAAGCATCATGAGAATCAAGAGGGAAACAACCGCAATCAGCCATACAAATAGAAAAATGTCCAATCCCGTCAATAAATAGAGAAGGACGGGCCCAAGGTTTAAAAAGATCCAAGCCCAATGGATGCCTGCATCCCGTAAACGACGCACACAGATGGCTTGACTAGGTACTAAAATGAGAAAATAAAAGAAGGCCAAGAAAGTGATCGCCCATAAAACTGGGGCAGAATGAAGATTTGAAAAATTGAGTGGTTCCTTAGCATTCTGTTGGTTTAAGGAAGTGACTATGTAAAAGACCCAAAGGGGCAAAGAAAGGAGAAAATTCCAGAAAAAGGCTAGCCAAAAATGAGACCGACTAGTCTTACTAGAAAAATCTGCATAGTGTGTCCAAAAGTTCTTAAATGCGTTCATACGATTCTACCTTTACATTGATTTCACCTTCTATCATAGCAATTTTCAGCATAGAAAGCAAACCTCTCCTCGTCTCTAGCGGACCGTTTCCACCCTCCAATGGTCCCATCCGATCAAGCGAATAGCCCCACTTTCATCCGTACGAAGGTATGCAATGGACCGTTTCTCTAAACGATCGAGCAATTCTTTATGAGGATGGCTGTAGCGATTTTTCTTTCCAACGGAGATCAAGGCCAATTGGGGATGCAACTGATCTAAAAACAGGTCACTAGAGGAACCTTTGGATCCATGGTGCCCTACTTTTAAGACGTCCACTTGCAATTGCGGATAGTGGCTCAAGAGCTTTTTCTCCCCAGCTTCTTCCAGATCACCTGTAAACAAAAACCGTTTCTGATAGAACTGCCCATAAAGAACAATAGAGTCATCATTTTTACCATCTCCAATACCATCAGGGGCTAAGACCTCTAGGTAGCTGTCAAAAATGGGAAGTCGTTCGCCCCTCTGGACTACTTTCATCGAACTATGAAGCTGTTTTAACTGTTCCCGAAATTTAGCTTGGGTGAGACTTCCTGAACTAACATAGACTCTTTTAGCAGGGATCTGTCGAGTGACCTCTACCATATCTCCCATATGATCCTGATCTGTATGGGTTAAAACCAAAGCATCCAGTTTTCCAACACCTCGACTCTTGAGATAGGGAATCAGAGTTTTTTCAGCATTAACAGACGAACTTCGCTCCTGCCACTTGTTCCCATTTTTAAAGTCAACACGTCCACCGACATCAATCAAAATGGTCCTTCCCCTCCAATCACGTAAAAAGATACTGTCGCCTTGGCCGATGTCCACCACGGTGATTTCATTTTCTAAAGGGTGCTTGGTCCAACAAAAGAGGAACAGAATCAAACCGGACAAGAGAATACGAAGGCCTTTTTGTTTCCGAATATCGTAGAGGATTCCCAAAAGAAGCAAGAGGACAACTAAAGCTAGTCCTGACGGCTGACCAAATACCAAAGGTAAGGAGGTCATCTTTGCAATCCAGCGAATACACTCTTCAATGAGAAGAAAGAGGTGGTTAAAGATCGTTAAAGGCTTCAAGATGGAGAAGAGAAATAGGAGCGTTAATCCAGGAAGCAAGACAAGGTCAAAAAGGAAGGAGAAAAGGAAGGTTAACAGGATTGACCAAGGTTGAAAAACACTAAAATAATAGGTTAAAAGTGGTAAAATCCCTAAGCTAATCCAGAAACTTTCTACTAACACCTTTTTGATCCCTGAAAAGGAACTGGAATCTACCAAGGTCAAAATAAAGGCGTATGTGCAACTTAAAACACCTCCGGCTGTCAGAAGAAACTTGGGCATAAAAAGCATTAAGAGAATCAGGGTCACAGCCAGATTGTCCATTCCTCGGAGTCCTTTTTGAGAAAGTATTTTTTGCACGAGACTACGAACAACTGAAACAGAAAAACCTGTTAAACCAGCGTATACCAAGGAAATTGGAAACATCAAGAAATCGACAGTCTCTTGCAGGATTCCTAGACGTAAAAGTATTTTTCGAATGCCGTTGATAAAAAAGCCAACCTGCATTCCTGATAAGGCAAACAGATGGATAATCCCTAAACTCGAGTAAAGCTGATCCATCTCTTCAAAATCCTTATCTAAATAACCGAAAAGAAGGCCGGTCATGTACTGATTCATCGGATGAGGAAAATGCTCTTTGCTCCAAACAGTCGCTTGGCGCCTCCACTGGGATAACCAATCAAAAAGATTCCAAGTGTTGACTGGAGTAGCAGATTGAATAGCCTCCATCTTGATTTGGTAATAAATCCCTTGTGTTTTCAAATAAGCCTGATAGTCAAATCCTCTAAAATTTCGTTGTCCTTCTGGCTCTTCTATGACCCCCTTATAAGTCAGCTCTATCACATGAGTCTGGTCTTGCCACTGCTCCTTTTCTTTTTTCGATTTCAAGGTGTAAAAAACTTGGTAGGTCCTACCCTGGTCTTTAGCGCGAAATGACAAGGCATCTCCATTGATCTTGATGGTATCTGGGATCAGACGTAAGTGGGCTGGAGCTTGCCTCTGACTTGATGGTTGGCCTTCCTCTAGTCTTTGAAAAACAAAGAAGCTGGCAAAACATAAGGTCACCAAACCTACACCTAGCAAACTAGAGCGATTCTCTTTATAATGATGGAACACTAAAAATACCACCACCACTAGACCTCCGATGGAAAGCCAAGATGGTTGATAAACACTAAAATACAACCAAAGAAGTAAAAAAGCGAGATGAACAAGCGAAAAAGGAAGGTCTTTAATCCACCGTAAAAGCATCTTTGAGTTTCTCCAGTGTTTTCTCACCAATCCCTGAAACATTTTTGAGATCCTCTACCGATCGGAAGGGGCCATTTGCTTCTCGATAGGCAATAATGTCCTGAGCTCGTTTCTGTCCAATTCCAGAGACCGTCTGGAGCTCTGCCTCGGTCGCTCGATTCAAATGGACCTTGCCTGTTTTTTCTGCTGAAGCTGACGATTTTGCAGAGTTTTCAGAACTTCCAAGCTCTGGAACCTCCTCCCCTTCTTTTGCAACATAGATCACGGCTTCATCGGATAACTTTTGTGCCAAGTTGACCGATTGACTATTGGCATCTGCTGTCATCCCGCCCGCCTTGTAGATAGCATCGTGGACCCGACTGCCTACGCGTAATTCATACACCCCTGGTTGTTTGACAGCCCCTTTGACATCGACGGTTATGATTTCCGGTTCCTCGTTCA
>CAUTRO010000124.1:0-4653 GCA_963540685.1 uncultured Streptococcus sp. | reverse complement strand
CAGCGGAAATGTTGGCTTCTCCTAGTTGCAACTGAGAACTTCCGTCTGGTTTCATGATGTGCCACTGACCGTCCTTGTGGGCAAAGATAGCCTGAAATGTGACGTTTTCGCTCTTGTCTCGAATCGGCAGAACAAATGCTTGGTCAGTATTCTCTAAGAGAATCTCTTCTTTTTTTTCAAAGTTATAGATATAAAATTGCCCATTTCTTTGTCCCAAACCATGAAGTTCATCGACTTTTTGCCAATGCTCAAACTTATTCCGAACAAGGGATTCATTATAAAGCTTGTTGAAGACTTCGTTCCGTTTCTTCGTTTCTTCCTCGTCTAGTGTTTTCTGAAACTCTGAAACCTTTTTAGCCGTTTGGACGGTTTGTCTGTTTTGCTCCCTAATTTGCTGGCGGTGGATGACTCGCATCATTCTTGCACCAACGCTCAGGATGACGAGAATGGATACAAGGCTGATTTGAGTTTTGGCATTTTTTTTCATAGATGATTCTCCCTATTGTGTCATTGGTCCTATTATACCCTTTGAAAGATAGGATAGTCAAATTCATCTTGTGATGACCTCACCAGTAGATCTGCATGGAGACTATAGGATTTTATCAGATTTTCATTGACGAAGGACCCTTTATTTGATAGGCTAGAGAAATAGAAATGAATTGGAGTTCAAAGGGAAAAGGAGCTGGGTAAGTGGCACGGATTTTATTAATTGAGGATAATAGTGATATCCAAGAAATTTTGTATAGTCTCTTAAGCGAAGACCATGAGGTGCTTCAGGCTTTTTCAGGAACAGAAGGTTTGAGACTCTTTCAGCAAGAAAGCATTGATTTGGTCCTTCTCGATATCATGCTTCCTGGGAAAAATGGAGATCAGGTTCTTGAGGAAATCCGTTTGCAGAGTCAAGTGGCGGTCATCATGATGACAGCTCTTGGAGACAAACACCTCATTAGCCAGTATCTCCTTGCAGGGGCCAATGATTATATTGTCAAGCCTTTTAATCTGGATGAGGTAGCGGCTCGGGTGACGGTGCAGCTGAGAAATTACGTCACTCTGTCACAGGAAGCTCCATCATCGAAAAAGCTGACTGTTAAAAATCTGGTCCTGAACCCAGAAACCCTTGAACTGGAGTCTGGAGCAAAAACGCTTCGCTTGGGCAAAAAAGAATTTCAAATTTTTGAAACTTTATTGGCGCATCCAAAGAAGATTTTCACCAAAGAAGAATTGTATGAGGCGGTCTGGGAAGAAGTCTATCTGCCTGGAGACAATACGCTCAATGCCCAATTGAGCAATCTCCGAAAGAAAATTGCTCAGCTGGATCCTAATGAGGATTACATTGAAACCGTCTGGGGCTTGGGTGTTCGCCTGAAAGGAGACCAGTAATGTGGGGAGTCGTTCTAGTTCTAGTCGTCCTTGTCCTTCTCTTGGGATTGGGCTACCTTCGCCTGCTTTCTGCCTTAAAAGATTTGCAGGAGCAGATTCAAAAGAAGGTCCAAAATGGGAGTGGGGTACGGTTGACCTCTCAGGTCTCAAAAAAAGAATTGGTCGCCTTGACCAAGCAGGTAAGTGAGCTATTTGACCAGATCGAGCGGACCAATCGGATTGCCTTTCAAGAGAAGAAAACCTTGGATATGGCCATCAGTAATATTGCTCACGATATTCGGACACCTTTGACCATTGCGTCTGGGTATACCCAACAAATTATCAAGAGCGGGACGCAGGAAGAGGAAAAGCTGAAGAAAATTGCTTCCAATCTTCAAGTCGTCTCAAAACGCCTAGAGTCTCTCTTGGAATACAGACGCTTGATGGAGGGAGCCATCCAGCCTCGGATTTCAGACGTCAAACTCAGCCAAGTCCTAACCCAGCAGTTGTTCCAGTATTATGATAGCTTGTCTGAGGCGGGGATTGCACTAGAGGTAAAGCTAGAAGAGCATCTCCATTATGCTACCGATCCCGAGCTTTGGGAGCGCCTCTTGCAAAATATGCTCAGTAATGTCCTCAAGCACGGAAAAGAAAAGGCCCGCTTGACCTTGACCTCGGATGATAAAGCGATTCGGATTGAACTACGTAATATCGTGCAACAACCGATTCAGCACTTAGACCAACTGGCTAGTCGATTCTACTCTGAAAATCTATCGGACACAGAAGAGTCTTCTGGTTTGGGCCTCTATATCATTCAAAATTTTGTAGAGATCTTAGGGGGAGATTTGCAACTGGCAACGGAGGCGGATTGGTTTATCTTAACCATTACATTAAAAAAGTAGGACTTGACCAATTGTCAAGTCCTACTTTTTTATAAATCTTTGTGTTTAAAGGTAGCTAGTCCTAGGAATCCGAAAACAAGGATGAATCCAAGGGCGATAGAGAGGGTATTGTTGGTTGCTATCGTACTTTGGACCATGGAATATTGGAATTCTAAGTTTAGATAGTGTAAAATGTCGATGTCTTTAAAGAAGAGCGCAGGAAGGCTTAAGAAGATATTTCCAATGAAGTAGCCAACGAAGGCCAAGGTGATGGATTGGCTAGCGTAAAGGAGGAAGGAAATGATGCTGACCCAAGCCAAGGTAGAGAGGAACTGAATCAGAAGGGTCAATCCAAAATGAGCCAAGAAGTGCTCTGGCATGGTGCCAAGTCCATTGTAGAGGGTCGCGATCGAGAAGACGAGACCATAAGAAACGAGAAATTGGAATAGAGCAATGGTCAGGACAACTGCACTTTTGGCAAAGTAGTAGCTGGTGCGAGAAACGCCATAGGCCAGACTATTCTTGTATAAGTTTTGTGTTAAGTCTGTTCCCAGGACCAGGGTGATAACAATAATGGTAAAGAGGATGGTCACACTGATGCTGGACGAATAGTTGGTCAAGGCTTTAAATCCTGTCCAAACTTCTGTCGCTTGGGGGAGTTTGGATTCCGTATTGACACCGACGTGGCCGGTAGCTCCGAAGATGACTCCAGACAGGATATTGAGAACGAGAATGGCTTCTGTAATCCAAAAACCTTTGGAGCGAAAAAGTCTATAAAAATCTGCTTGAATAGTATGCAACATGATAAATCTCCTAAATGAAATGTGTAGAATATGTAATACAGGAAGTCAGTGTTTTGACTAGTCTACCAAGTCCGTAAAGAATTTTTCTAGATCTTGGCGGGCATAGTAGATTTCGTCCACGTCAAGATCCGCTTGAACAAGGGCTTTGACGATGACTTTAATATCGTGAGTCTGGCCAAAGATATGGATTTCTCCATCCTTATCGATGACCTTGATGCGATGATGGAGTTGATCCTGGATCAGTTGACTCGCGAGGGCTAGTTGATTGGTCTTGAGGATGATATAGTCTTCGCCTTGCTCCTCGAATTCGGCCTTGCTAATTTCTTTGATCAGGTGTCCTTGGTCGACAATGCCAAAGCGATTGGCAACTAGATAGAGTTCAGAGAGGATGTGACTGGAAATGAGAATGGTCATGCCGAGTTCATCATTGAGGCGCTTGATCATCTGACGGAATTCCTTGATTCCGACCGGATCAAGACCATTGATGGGTTCGTCCAGAATGAGGAAGTCGGGCTTAGCAATGAGTGCGATCGCAATTCCCAACCGTTGTTTCATCCCCAGTGAAAAATCACGGAATTTCTTCTTGCCTGTATTACTCAGGCCGACATAGTTCAGGGTCTCTTTGATGACCTGGTCAGGATTTGGGATATGGCGTGCCTTGCAATAGTAGACCAAGTTTTGGTAGGCAGTCATATGCTTATGGGCTACAGGGCTCTCGATGACGGATCCGACACGTTTCAGGGCTTGGGTCCACTGGGAGCGATTGGTAGAAGCAAAGAGAGAGACGCTTCCGTCGGTTTCCTGAATCAGCTGGGTGATGACCTTGATGAGGGTGGTTTTCCCAGCTCCGTTCTTACCAATCAGGCCGTAGACGTCGCCTTTGCGAATGCTCAGATTCACATCATTTAAGGCGTATTGTTGACCAAATTTTTTACTCAAATGGGAAATTTCTAATACTTTTTCCATAGTTTTCTCCTTCGTCCAAATGACTAGTTGTTTTCTTTACACTCTTAGTATACAGCTAGCTTTTCAAATAACTATCAAGTAATTCTAAAATATTTCTAAAAAAACGACTAACCTTTTAAAAGTTAGTCGTTACTTGTAGTTTAAGTTTTCTAGAGGCTTTCCTTAAGTGAGGACGGACGTCAGCGAACTTCGAAGAAGTTCCATGACTTAGTTTTGAACCTAAAGTTTCAAAACTCCCGAGTCCTTGAAATATCACTATTTCAAGGACTTTTCTCACGGCGGGAAGCCTCAAGGTATTCATGAGTAACTTTAGAAAATAAACATTTCTTTAAATTTCTAGATTTTTTAAGTTATGTAACATGGAAAATACTTTATCTACATTAAGAGGAACTGTTTTTAAAGTTAGCCTGTACATTTTAAAATTCACCAACAAACTCCTTGATGGCTTGCGCCAGTTCATAGGGTTTCTGAGTATTGAGTAGATGCCCTCCATCTGCGATTTCTTGATAGCGACCTTTAGGCAAGAGTTTGGCCAATTTTTTAGAAGAAGATTGATTGGCCCAATCTTTGCTGCCACAAATCACCAAGCTAGGAAGAGAGCAAGCTTTAGCGGTATCGGTTAGATTGAGTCCTTTTAATTCGGT
>CAUTRO010000123.1:0-4657 GCA_963540685.1 uncultured Streptococcus sp. | reverse complement strand
GTTGTCAAACGGGCTGCTGAAAACTATGATCCATCCTTGATCGCAA
The DNA here is from genome assembly GCA_963540685.1 of uncultured Streptococcus sp. GTDB lineage: Bacteria > Bacillota > Bacilli > Lactobacillales > Streptococcaceae > Streptococcus. The sequence goes on along the minus strand of CAUTRO010000123.1, from coordinate 4,611 downwards.
AATATGCCATCAACTTGGCTCAAGCCTTCAACAAGTACTATGCTCACACTCGTATCTTGGATGAAAGCCCAGAACGCGATAGCCGTCTTGCTCTTAGCTACTCAACAGCAGTTGTTTTGAAAGAAGCGCTTCGCTTACTTGGTGTCGATGCACCTGAGAAAATGTAAAATGACACAAGTAGTTGGAACAACTATTCCCAAATAGAAAAAGGAGATCAAACATCTCCTTTTTTCTTTAAATGAGCAAAAAACGCTGATTTCTCAGCGTTTTTTTATAAATGATACAAATCCTCTACAATAGCAGCCACTTTTTTGATGTCTCCCAACATACCCCGCATTTCAAAATCGGCTAGCACGGGAAAGCCAAAACGTTGGCTATACTGCTTAGCAGTCAAACAATATTGATTGTTAAAATTCCGATTGCCTGATCCAACTACTCCCAAACACTTGCTGGCGTTGTTTCCAAAGGCAATAAAATCTCCGACATCGGTCGTTAAAATTTCCACATCCCCATTATCAACACCATTTCCTCCTTCTAGATAGGTAGGCAAAAAGGCGATAAAAGGAGTATTGACTTCAAAGAAAGGCTTCCCTTCTTTGACTAGGTCTTTGACATGGATTTTTTCAATTTCAAGTCCTGGATGGGCTTCCCACAAATAGTCACTTAAACGACGAACAAAACTCTCTGTATTCCCACTCAGGCTAATATAAACAAAGGATACTTTCATCTTTTTTCTCCAATCAAGAAGCTCTCTTATCCTCTAAGAGAGCTTTATTCACACTCATCTATTATGCTGTAGCTTGAGCTTTTCTCAAGCGCAAGGTTTTATACAAAATAATTCCAAAGAAAAGAAGGGCCAGAGCAGTCAAGAGTAACAAAGCAAGGGATGAAGATGCTAGATATCGTTGACGAAGTGCCGGATTTGAAAAAGTAGCCAATAGGGAACGCCCCGCAAAATAATTATAGCAAGAGAATGCTTGACTCAACAAAATCTGCCCCATATACGTATAATGGGCTGTTAACAGATCCTCCTTCATAAAGAGGAAATAGAACGTTGCAAGCAAGGCAATAAGAATCAGAGAAACAAATAAAAAGGCTAGGGGAGACTGATTAACTTGGGCTGATTTTTCATAATATGCCACATAGTCAGCCTTGTCTTGAGCTGTCGTTAAACCAAGTTGTTTTGCGAAATCCTCTGTCAATTCAAAACTCTTTGAAGCTCCGAAGGTAGAGACAGCTGATGTTAGGGTTCCAACTGTGGAGAAAAATAACAGGATATACAGATAGATAGGTTTCTTTTTCATATAAACTCCTTTTCATTTCTTACACACTATTATATCGCGATACAGAGAGAAAGGCAAGCGCCTCAAAACTGTGGAAACACTTGCCTGATCACTGATATGTTCAAATGAAATTCATTTGGAAAAATAATGTGTGCAAAAGATGAAAAAGACATCGCAACTGTATGATTGGAATGATTAGAGATCTAACGGAGTCCTATAAACTTTCATTCGAACAGGACTAGTATAGCCGATTTCCCTCTATTTTAGTCATTTCTTTCTATTCTGCTTGATTTCAACATCATTTGGTCTTTGAAAACCATTTCTGTTCCTTATCCACAAACTATTCTGTCCTTTTTCGCAACTATTTGGTCATCACTCCAACAAAAAAGCCAGAAGCATTTGCCTTCTGACTTTCTTTATTTTGATGAATGAAGGAAAGGGATCTGAATTAATCCTCTTTCTTCTTGCGAGCAAGACCCAATCCAAGCAATCCAGCCATTGCACCTGCAAGAACAGCTGCAATTGAGCTTTCTGTACCTGTATTTGGAAGCGCAGGTGTTTGTCGTTGCGCAGGTTCTACAGGTTGTTCCGGAACTTCAGGAGTTGGTTCGGTTGGAACCTCTGGAGTTGGTGGAACAATTGGTGTTGGTGGGTTGTATGGAGTTGGTGGAGTTGGCGGAACCGGTGTCGGTGGGGTTGGAATAGCTGTTTCCGTTACCACTTTATTCTTATGCCATTTCACTTCAGCTTCCGGTTTCACCGGTTTCGTGTCTGGAACGACTTCAGGCTTTGGTGGAGTTGGTTCGGTTGGTGGAGTTGGAGCCTTTGGTTCCTCAGCATTAACTGTTACAACAGTATAGTTAGGTTCTGTTGGTGCTGTAGGAGCCGTTGGTGGAGTTGGTTCTGTCGGAACTGCTGGTAGATTTTCAACTGTAATCGTTGGTGGAACAATTGGTGTTGGTGGAGTTGGTTTTGTTGGCTCTTTTGGTTCTTCACCTGGCTCTTTTGGAAGACCTACATTTGAGTTGATCGCAAACCAGTAAACTGTTGGCTGACCAGCCGCATTGGCGCCGTTAGCAGTAAATACCAAGTGACCATCTGACATCTTCAATCCTGCCCCACCATAATAGAGGTATGGAGAAGATGGATCATCCCAACCACGAAGAGTCGCTGATGTTTCCCCGTTAAAGACGGACCCATGTTCAATATATTGGTTATCTTTGAAGGAAGTTACTTCTTTAGTAGCTGCATCATAAGAAACACTTGAGTTTGGAATTGGAATAAATTTATTGTTTCCAACATTTACAGACTCTTGGTGGTCTACTGTTTCAAATTTCTTCTTAGGTGTGAACGTAATTTGACCAGTTGTTGCATCTACTTTGTATGATCCAAGGACGTCATCCTTACCTTCAAAGGTAAATTCTTCCGTTCCAATGGAATGAACACTTCCTGAACCTGAAGCATTCACAGTTAAGGCATCTGTTACTTCTTCCTTCTCAGGAGTTGTACCTGGTGCCCATTTACCGGTTTCAACCTCTACATAACCATAGGTCTGTGTCACAATTTTAAGAGGATTGTCCGCTGAAATGGAAACAGTGGCACCACCAAAGTCTGCTTTTCCTGTTTTAACCTTCACTTCATTGTTTTCAATGCTCATTGACGAACCATCTGCATACGGATCCCATGTGCCTCGAACCGTATTACCATCTTTGTCCTTGGCTTCTACTGTGATCGCACGAGGTTTATCTCCACTATCTACATAGGAAGCACCTGTCCAGTGGTTGAGGGAGTTCAAAGCGACAATGGCATTGCGTTTCGTCAAATCAAATTTATTGCCATCACCATCATAAAATTCAACATCGACGGCCACTTTAACAGGTTTATCTTGGTCTGTTGAAGCACCCACTGTAAGGGTTACTGTTGGGTCCGCACTAACTGCAGCAATCCCTTTGCCATCATTTGATGGAAGGCTTAAAATCTCATAACGGTAAATCACACGTTTGATTGGATGCATATCCGTATCTTCACGCATGCTAGACTGATTCAAGTTATCATAGGTCACAACAAATTTGTCACCTTCCTTAATTTGAATGAATTCAGTCTCATTATTAGACCAAGGACTGGTTGCTACAATATCAGAAGCTTCTAATTTATTGGAATCATATTGTTGCACATTGCTGGTATTCAAACGAGCTTGGGCATCACGAGTAAGATAGGTGCTGATCCCATCAATGGTATGCGTTGCTCCACCTTCACGTTGGAAGGTCAAATCTTGGACAGTTGACACATTTTTAAGATCTGCATACGCATTGTCTGTCATATATTTATCGTATGCTTCTTTAGCATCCGTATATTGTTTTTTGGCAATTTCGTATTCAGCTAATTTCTTTTGATAAGCAATATAGTCATTTTCATACTGTGCTTTGTCAACATTGTATTTCGCAAGTTCAACTTCATACTGGGCTTTAGCAGCATCTTCTTCAGCCTTGATAGCAACAAGCTTGTCATAGGCTTCTTTATCCTTATCGTATTGTGCTTTCTTAGCTTGGTATTCTTGTAAATCGTTATCGTATTTCGCTTTAGCTGTATTATAAACAGCCATCTCTGCATCATACTTAGCTTTAGCAGCTTCATTGGCCTTGTCGACTGCCGCTTTTTCAGCTACTTTAGCATCATATGCAGCTTTTTTCGTATTGTACTCAGCTAAGGCTGCTTCATAAGCTGCTTGTTGCGTTTTGTAGTCTTCTTCTTGTTTCTTGTAAGCTGCTTCCGCTTCTGCATTTCTCTTTTCAATCAAGGTGATTTCTTGAGATTTTGCTTCATACTCTGCTTTTGCCTTCTTGTAGGTTTCAACAACTGTATTGATTTCAGCTGTTTGAGCTTTATTATCCGCTTCTGCTGCTGCAATCGAAGGTTGGATTTTTTCAGCCTCTTCTGTTAACGTCACACCTTCTGTCACTGCATCTGCTTTTGCTTTTTCAAGTTCTGGTGACTCTACATAAGTAGTTGTAACTGTTTTATTCCCATCTGTCACAGTTGTAGACGTCAATTTAGAGCTTGTTGTAACAGCTGTATCATTTGTTGCAACTTCTGTAGGGCTTACTTCAGTTGCAGGTGCTGTTACCTCGTCAGCTTTCACTTCTGATCCGTAGGTGTTTACAGTAGCCAATCCAGCGATGGCTAGTGAAACAACACCGACTGATAACTTACGAATTGAAAATTTTTCCTGCTTCGAAACATGTTCACGATAGCTTTTCATTTTCAAAACTCTCCTTTTATTTGAAAAAAAGCAGTAAAAAAGCGCAAAAAATCACTTCCTGTGCTATAC
>CAUTRO010000122.1:0-4683 GCA_963540685.1 uncultured Streptococcus sp. | reverse complement strand
AATTCATAGATATAGCAAGGAAAGCTTCAATAGCGAAAATTCTTTATACAAATACATTCAAATTTTTGTCATTTCTAATGGAACTTATACACGCTACTTTGCAAATACGACAGCTCAAAATAAAAATCATTATGAATTCACCTGTGAATGGGCAGACCGTAAAAATAAAACCATTCACGATTTAGAAGACTTTACTGTCACTTTCTTGAGTAAGCGAGTCCTCTTGGAAGTCTTGACCAAGTATTGTGTCTTTGATGCTGATAATACCTTACTCATCATGCGCCCATATCAGATAGCTGCAACAGAGAGTATTTTACGAAAGATTCATTCCACAAATGAAATGAAGAATTTCGGTACAATCAATGCTTGTGGCTATATCTGGCATACCACGGGTTCTGGGAAAACTTTGACTAGTTTTAAAACTGCTCGTTTAGCAACAGAGTTGGACTATATTGACAAAGTGATTTTTGTGGTGGATAGAAAAGACCTGGACTATCAAACCATGAAGGAATATCAAAAATTTCAACCGAATTCAGTCAATGGTAGCAACAATACAAAAGAACTCCAACGTAGTATTGAAGAAAATGATGATCGAATTGTTGTCACAACCATTCAAAAGTTAAATAAATTTATAACAGCAAATCCAAATCATGAAATCTATAGTAAGAAATGTGTCTTGATTTTTGACGAGTGTCATCGCTCTCAGTTTGGGAAAGCGCAAAAGCGTATCAAAAAAGCTTTTAAACAGTATGCTTTATTTGGATTTACAGGGACTCCGATTTTCCCAGAAAATAGTTTAACAGGAGAAACAACTCAAGAGGTTTTTGGCGAACAACTTCATAACTACGTTATCACAGATGCTATTCGAGATAAAAAAGTATTGAAGTTCAAAGTTGACTATAACTATATCAAGCCTGAAATCAATAAGTATAAAGAAGCAGAAAAGGCAGTCGGTCGAGAGCTCGATGAGAAGAAACTCAAAAAGATGGAGAAAGAACTCCTTTTGCATCCTGAACGGATTGCAACCATCACAGAGTATCTGTTGAGAGTTTATAATGATAAGACGCGCCGAAATCAACACTATACTCATAAACAAAAACAACTGTCTGGATTTAATGCCATGTTGGCTGTACAAAGTATTGAAGCTGCGAAATTATACTACGAAGAACTCCAGAGACAACAAGCAGCATTACCAGAAACCAAGCGTTTGAAGGTTGCAACTATCTTTAGTTTTGCGCCTAATGAAGAACAGTCAACTTATGGAGAAATTCAAGATGAAGAGCTAGACCCTCAAGATACAGCCATGCCACTTTCATCTAAAGAGTTTCTTTCTAAAGCAATCTACAACTATAATCAAATGTTCACGACCAACTTTTCGACTGATGGGAAAGAGTTTCAAAATTACTATCGTGACCTTTCTAAACGAGTTAAGTCCAAGGAAGTGGATTTGCTGATAGTAGTGGGTATGTTCTTGACAGGATTTGATGCTCCGACCATGAATACTCTCTTTGTCGATAAAAATCTTCGTTATCATGGTTTGATTCAGGCGTTTTCTAGAACTAATCGAATTTTTAACAAGGTTAAACCTTTTGGAAATATCGTATGTTTCCGTGATTTAGAAAAAGCTACTCAAGAAGCTATCAAAACCTTTGGAGATACCAATAAGCTTGATATTATCTTAGAAAAAAGTTTTAGCGAATACATGGATGGTTTCGTGGATCAGGTGACGGGCATCAAGGTTAAAGGTTATACAGAAGTCTGTCAGGAAATTTTGGAAAAATTCCCAAATCCACAAGAAATTGAAACAGAACATGATAAAAAAGAGTTTGTTAAATTATTTGGTGAGTTTCTGAAACTTGATAACGTTCTTCGAAATTATGATGAATTTCAAGAAATCGAAAAGCCTATCTCGGAAGGTTATCTCCAAGATTTAAGAAGTTCTTACGTGGAAATTCGAGATGAATTCTTAAACCTTAAAAATTATGAAAGAACAAAAGACTTAGGTGTTGACCTTTCAGATATTGAATTTGAGATTGAACTCTTAAAAACAGATGAGATTAATCTAGACTATATCCTTGCTTTGATTGTTGAGAAATCGAAGAATTCTGAGTCTAAGGAAGCAATGAAAGTTGAAGTTAGCCGTGTCATTCGCTCAAGTATTGATATTCGTGCCAAAGAAGAGTTGGTTATTGGATTCATTAATGATACTGATTTAGCGAGTTTGAAAGACCATGATGAGATTATCAATGCCTTCTATGCTTATGGTAAAGAACGTAAAGCAGTTGCTATTCGTGAATTAGCAGAGTCTGAAAAGCTTGAAAAAGATTATCAATTATTCATTGATCGATCTATTCAACGAGGTTATGCTGAGAATAGTGGAGCGGAATTGGATTCGATTATTCCACCAACTACTCGTAGACATGGAGCTCGTGAACGTAAGAAACAAGATATCCTTCACAAAATTCAAAACCTGGTTGATATTTATTCTGGAATCTAATTGATTATTAATCATTAACTATTTAGTACTAAAAGCCTCTTGGAAAGAATTTGAGTAAAGTTTATACTCCTTAGTTAATAATAACAGTTATCTCATATCCACTTTCTTACCTTCTCACCCTCCTTAGTTTTCTAAGGAGGTTTTTTTGTCGAGTTATTTTTCTTGACTTATCAGAAAAAGAGTGTATAATGTTGTAACATAAAGTGTTACAACAAAACATAACTGAAAAGGAGACACCTATGACCTACGAATACAATAGCAAGATTTACTTGGCAGAAGCAGTACTTAATGTGAAAGATCTGGCACGCCAGACCGCTTTTTACACCCAAATTTTGGGTTTGGAGATGTTGTCTCAGTCGGAGGAGGAGGTCCTTCTTGGGGCTGGAGGCCAGCCTTTGGTCCATCTCATCCAAACGGATCGGACGGAGGCCGTTAAGGCTAGCTATGGTCTCTATCACATGGCCATTCTCTTACCTAGTCGGGAGGACTTGGCGGATGTCTTCAAACATATGGCTGAGCTGGACTATCCCTTTGTCGGGGCTGCGGACCATGGTTACAGTGAAGCCCTCTATCTCGAGGATCCAGAGGGCAACGGCATCGAGCTCTACCGGGATAAGCCAGTGGCGGAGTGGGATATCCGTGAGGATGGTCGCATCATCGGGGTGACAGAAGCCCTCTCTGCTCAAGAGATCTATGAAATGGGGCGCAAGGTAGAGCCCTTCCAGATAGCGTCAGCTACCCGCATGGGACATATCCATCTCTCCGTGAGAGATAGTCGGGCGGCATCCGCCTTTTACCAAAAGGTGCTAGAATTATCTGAAAAGTTTACTATTCCATCAGCCAGCTGGATCGCTTCTGGGGACTACCACCATCACCTGGCAGTTAATGAATGGGGTGGCAAGCACTTGGCCAAACGGGAAGCCCAACTGCCTGGCCTTGCCTATTACGTCGTCCACGTAGAAAAGAAAGACGACTTGGTTGCCATTGCAGAGAGAGCAAAAGAGCAGGGGGCACCTGTCAGCTGGTTGACCTCAAGTGAGTTCGAGTTTACAGATCCAGATGGGATTGTAACCCGAGTTAGAAAAGATTAGTAAGCTTGATAAACTAGTCATTTTGAGGGAAAAATACAAATAGAAAAAATTAGTGATATTTCGAGATGTAAAACTTGACATTACATCTGAATCGTGTATAATTGTTATTGTAATAAATAATCTTACAATAGAAAGAGGAAACAACTATGAAAAACATTTTATTTATCGTCGGATCTCTTCGTCAAGGATCTTTCAACCACCAAATGGCCAAGAAAGCAGAAAGCCTTCTTGAAGGAAAAGCAACAGTAACTTACTTGGACTACAAAGATATTCCGGTCTTTAACCAAGATTTGGAAACGCCAACTCTTCCAGCTGTGCAAGCAGCGCGTGATGCGGTCCTTGCTGCGGATGCGATCTGGATCTTCTCACCAGTCTATAACTTTGCCATTCCAGGTGTGATGAAAAACTTGATCGACTGGCTCAGCCGTGCCCTTGACCTATCAGAAACAAGTGGCCCATCTGCCCTTCAAGACAAAATCGTAACAGTCTCTTCAGTTGCTAATGGAGGACACGAGTCAATGTTTGCTGCTTACCAAGCCCTCTTGCCATTCGTTCGTACCCAAGTAGTGGGTGACTTCACTGGAGCAACCGTTAACCCAGAAGCCTGGGCAACAGGTGAATTGGTCTTGACAGACGACGCAATCGCAGGATTGGAAAAACAAGCCCAAGCCCTATTGGAAGCATAAGAAAAAGAGTGGGACAGAAATCGAATTCTAACGAATGACCGATTTCTATCCCACTCTCTTTTTAAATACTAAACAATTGTCCGAAGAAATAAGTAACTCCCATGGTGAGAAGGCCAATGATCAGGTTGCGAAGCATGGCCTGCTTGGTTGGGGCTTTTCCCAGTTTCGCACTGGTATAGCCAGTGAAGATCAAGGATAGTCCAACAACGAAGACTGTCACTGGAATGCGATAGGCAGCTGGAAAGAAAATGATAGAGAGCATTGGAGGAAGGGAACCAACAGAAAAAGCAAGGAAGCTAGATGCAGCAGCATGCCAAGGATTGGTAAACTCCTCATATTCGATCCCATATTTCTCTTCGACCGGGGCTTTGAGGGGGTGTTTGAGAAAGGCCCGCTCAGTCAATATCTT
>CAUTRO010000121.1:0-4737 GCA_963540685.1 uncultured Streptococcus sp. | reverse complement strand
ATTTTTTAGGGGGAAAAGACCCCTAAAGATGGTAATCTCCCCGTTTATTTTCAATGATCCGCATAGCCGCCTTGATCACATGGAACTTCCCCAACAATTCCTCTAGGCGCTTGCTATTTCGCTCGCTCAATTGGCCGTTCTTGACTGCTTGGGACAGACGATAAAAGTCATCCAAATCCTCTCCAATATTTTCAAACAGTTCCTTGGCTTCCTTGAGCCGGTAGCGGTTGACCAAGTGGTTCAAGTCCTTTTTGAAGGAAGTGACATTGTTTTCATGAATGTCCGTGTAGACTTCCTCTTCTTCCCTTGGTTCTTGGTAGTTGACTGCCTTAAAACAGGTGATGAACTCACGACTTTTGATGTTGCAAACAAAGATGATCCCATCACTAGCTACATAGGCTTCCGTGTTGGCGGGTTGAACCACATCACTATCATAAGGAGAGAGGGAAGGAAGGTGTTGGTTGATCCAGCGATTCAGGTGCTGATCATCTATGCCAAAGCGCTCAAAAGCCCTTTGCCGAAAATGGTCACGACAACTGTACTCTTGTGCATACGACAATCCCATACTCTCACCCCCTCCTGAGTATTTTCATAAAAAATGGCCTCCAGTCTTACGGGACTAGAGGCCTGGTCTGCTTCGCTGACTTGGTGCAATTAACCTATTGGCTAACAAAACAATGTTTATGATGTTGATTTCATTTAATAGTATTTTTGTAAAATACCAGTGGTTTTCTTTGCTATCCCAAATCCAAATTTATGAGCTCTCGACTGGACGCATTGAAGTTTGAAAACCTTTATAAAAAGCTTCTACCTACTATTTCCACGTTTTCTTATGTCTTCGGACAAGCTAAGCAGGCTTGCCCGATCGTCCAACCGATCTGACACACACGACATAACTGCTCTTTTACGTTAAGAGCATGAACAGCTATCAGCAAAACAGGCCTAAAACGAAGTAACCTAAAAACTATTTCGATAAGGCATTGGTATCAATCCCTTCTTCATCTTTCTATCTATATTATACTCAATCCCCTTAGCGATTGCAAGCGATTTCACCTGAAACTAGTTCCTATTTTTATACGGTTTTCTTCTGACCTCTTCCTCAGCTTTTCTGTTGTATAGGCAGCCATTTGAAGACAGGACGGATATTTATAAACAATCGCTTGTGTTTTAGAAAAAAAGCTAGAGAACAAGCTCTCTAGCTTAGCATATAGATAAACTAATTCTACATAAAATAACCTAAGTGATACTGAAAAATTCAAAACACTATAGCTGATTGAACTCTTCTCTCGCTCGATTAGCTCAGAAGAAAACCTAATCAGCCTTGTGGGGGTAGGACGACGAAGCGTCTATGAACCGCGTCACTTCTGTCCTACTCCCTATTTTGACTGTATCCGCTACGCCCTTTGTATCTTAGCGGAATGCGACAGGACGAAGGTGGATCGATACTATCCACCTGAGGAGTTAGTGAGACGTGTAGGCAAGGTACCATAGTACTTGCCGTTACACGAATTGAACACGGGCTGCGGATTGTGTCAAAAAGATGAATCCTCCTAGAATCTAAAGATTCTGCGTCGTATTTCCTATTTTGACTGTATCCGCTACGCCCTTTGTATCTTATTCTTTCTCAAACAATTGATAGTAGTCTGCAATAGTCATTTGGGCTTTTTCTTCTTGATTGAGATCTTGGACGATATGCCCGTCTTTCATAACAATCAAGCGATTGCCATATTTCAAAGCATCTTCCATATGGTGGGTGATCATAAGAGCAGTAAGGGCGTCTTGTTTCACAAATTCATCGGTCAAGGTCATCAGAGCCTGACTCGTTTTTGGATCCAAGGCTGCGGTGTGTTCGTCTAAAAGTAAGAGTTCTGGACGTTTCAGTGTAGCCATCAACAGACTCAAAGCCTGGCGTTGTCCCCCTGAAAGAAATTCAACCGCTGTGTCAATATGCTTTTCTAAGCCATTGCCAATCTTAGCAAGAACTGTTTGAAACTCCTCTTTATAGTTTGCCAAGTGGCGCGGAATCAAGCCACGTTTTTCTCCACGAAACTTCGCTACTAAGAGATTCTCTGCCACTGTCATCCGGGGTGCGGTCCCCATTTTAGGATCTTGAAAGACCCGCGATAGATACTTGGCTCTCTTTTCAGGAGAGTAATTGGTCACATCTTCCCCCAGAATATAAATCTTTCCACTACTCACCGGAAGAGTTCCTGCAATAGTATTAAAAAGAGTTGATTTTCCAGCTCCATTGCCCCCCAAAATCGTGATAAAATCATGCTCTCGAATTTCCAAGGAGACATCATCTAGAATGATTTTTTCTTCATTCATCCCATTGCTCACAGACTTAGTGACGTTTTTTAATTCTACAATCGCTGTCATTTACTGAGTTTCGCTCCTTTCATGATTTTTCCTTTAAAGGTTGGAATCATCAGACAGATCGCTAGGATCAAGGCACTGAAGATTCGAATATAGCTGGTATTGATTCCAAGAGCAATCACAGCCCAAATCAAAAATTGGTAGGCGATCGATCCGATCGCAATACTGAGCAAGCGCTCTGTCAAGGTGACATTTGAAAAGAGAACTTCTCCAATAATGAGGCTGGCAAGCCCGATAACAATGACACCGATCCCACGCGAAGCATCCGCATAACCTTCTTGTTGGGCCATCAGCGCACCAGATAGAGCAATAATGCCATTTGAAATGACCAAGCCCATCAGTTCCATCCGGTCGGTATTGATCCCAAAACTTCTAGCCATATCTGGATTGTCTCCAGTGGCGATATAGGCCTGACCCAAGCGCGTATCCAAGAAGAAAATTAAACCAAGGACCACAAGAGTGACAAAAATTAAGCCAATTAGGATCTCATTAAATCCACTGGCAAAAGGAAGGAATTCCTGAATTTTTTTATAACCCAAAAGTCCCAGATTGGCCCGCTGCATCACAAAGAGAATAACCGAGTTACAAGACGTCATCACCAGGATCCCTGACAAAAGTGTTGGGATTTTTCCTTTTGTATACAGAAGTCCCGTCGCAAGGCCAGCCAAGCATCCCGCTCCAATAGCAGCCAGTGTCGCTACAAGTGGATTGACCCCTTTGGTGATCAAAGTAACCGCTACCGCTCCTCCAAGCGGGAAGGAACCTTCTGTCGTCATATCTGGAAAATCTAGAATTCGGAAGGTCATAAAGATCCCTAATCCTAAAATAGCCCAAATCAAACCTTGTGAAACAATTGAATTAATCATAGTTTCTCCCTTCGATAATAGTAATTTTATTGTAACATAAATATGAAAGAGAACCTATAAGAAATTGAAGCTTCTTTTAACCTTCATCTTTTAACTTCATATCCCATCTCACTTTGTTTCATAAAATTGAACCTCATTTTTAGACCGGTTCATTTGTTACCGTGTCTTTTTAAAGAAAAATCCCATGATTTTAAAATCCCTATCTAGGGAATTTTCTAACACTTTCATGAAAACTTTCAACATATATTTCTTTTTTAAATCGACACTATCTAGTGGAAAGTCGTATGCTGGTTGATATAAAATCAACATTATTTTGAAGAATGTTGAATGAACTGTATAGACAGTATTGGGGAGGAAGAAATGAAACAAATTCAAAGCAGTGCCTCTGAAAAAGGCCACGGCTGTTTCCGCAAACGCAATAAGGCACTCGTCTCTATGATTACCCTTTTCGGAGTCTTGATGCTAAGCTCAGTTGCCATGGCTGACGAGATCAATAGCAATCAGACTTCTGAGATCACAGCAAGCAGTCAACCAGTAGCGGCCACTACCAGCACACCTACCACTACTAGTGAAGAAGTTTTGGCTACAGGTACTACACCTTCACCAGCTGAATCAGCACCATCGGTAACCGCCACTCAAGCGATCAGTGTCGCTCCAGCAACTACTTATAATACCCCAAAAATCAACAACGATGTTACCTTCGATAAGGCAACCTATCAAAGTGGTCAAGATGTTCGTATTTCCATCAACAACCCTGAAGTGGTTTCATTTGACATTACGGTTTCCCACTTAGATCAAGTGCTTTATGAAAAGAAAAACCTTGAAGGAAGCGCACTAACGATTCCAAGTACTGTTTTTTCACCCAATGCTGGGTTTATCGTAGATGTCCGTGGCAGGAAAGTAGATGGATCTCAAGCCTTTCATAAGGTAGCGGGTCTTGCTGTTGAAGATGATTGGACCATCTACCCACGCTATGGAGTGGTTGCTGGCTCAAAAGATAATCACAACTCGATCACAAAAGATAACTGGTCGCATCTTCAAACGGATCGGTGGCGCTGAACAAACTGGAAACGTAAAAGCAGGAACAACCATCATAATTTTTGAATATAAAGTCAAAGAAGCCCCTACTCCACAAACCTTTCCAGAAACAGGAATGAAAGAAACTATTCATCCGATTGCTTCTACTACTCGATCAGCAAGTATCAAAGTAACACGATCTGCTTCGACCAGAAAAGATAGAGAATCTTTCGAAACGATTGGTCATGCAGAGGACCTCCCTGAAGGTAGTAAGGACATCTCTCAAGCTGGGATCCATTTACCTGCAACAGGTGAAGAACCCTATTACCTAGCCTTACTTGGACTTGGTATTTTAGCAGGTTTTGTAGGCCTAGTCCCTTACAAAAAGAAACACGATTAGTTCCAAATCATGACCACCCGTCAAACGGGTGGTTTGATCATGGGCTATAAGCCCATAATACCAGCCAGCGCCTAAAGA
>CAUTRO010000120.1:0-4754 GCA_963540685.1 uncultured Streptococcus sp. | reverse complement strand
CGGGAAACGCATTGTCAATGAGCGGGCAAGTAACCATGCTATTCTGGATATATTGATGAAGCAAGAATCGAAGATGCTCTACTTGCTATTAGACCAAGAGCATTTTGACATCTTCCGTGAAGAAGTAGCTGAGGGAGGGATTTCTCAAGCAGATATTGATCAATGGTTAGCCCAAAATGGTAGCCAAACACCATATTTCTATCATGCATCTACCCTGAAAGAGTTGGCTGACTTGGCTGGTATGGATGGGGATACTTTGGAAGAGACTGTCGCTCGATACAATCAGTTTGTCGCTGAGGGTGAGGACAAGGAATTCCATCGTGAACTCCGCTTCCTTCAAAAACCTGTAGGTGAAGGTCCATATTACCTGATTGAGCAAAAACCTCGTTTTGCTACGACCATGGGTGGATTGGTTGTCAATACCGATCTATCTGTACTCAATACAGAAGGTCAGGTCATCAAGGGACTTTATGCTGCTGGTGAAGTGGTCGGAGGTGTCATGGGAACAGACTCTCCATCCGGTGCCAATAATGCTTGGGCCTTGACTTCTGGTAAGTTAGCAGCTGAAAGTATCGGTGAAAACTAAAAAATGTTAATGGATAGGGACTCGTTCCCTCCCATTATTTTTTATGATTCGTTCGTCAGGAGATGGAAAGAAGCTCAAAAGATGCTAGAAAACATTCGCTTTTTGTTCCAGATTTTTGATCAAAAATTGAATTCATGTCTTATTTATGATAGAATATGTGGAAAAGCACTCTGGAGAACGGTATGAAATTAAGAACCAATAGTAAAGGGCTACGAGGAATCATTCGTGTACCTGGTGACAAATCGATTAGTCACCGATCCATTATTTTTGGAAGTCTCGCAACAGGCGAAACCAAGGTCTATGATATCTTGCGAGGCGAAGATGTGCTCTCTACGATCCAGGTGTTTCGAGATTTGGGAGTCTCCATCCAGGATGATGGGGATGTGATTCGGATCCAAGGGGTAGGCTTTCACGGTCTTCAAGCCCCGACAGCTCCGCTTGATATGGGCAATTCAGGAACATCTATTCGTTTGATATCAGGTGTCCTAGCCGGTCAGGATTTTTCAGTGACGATGGTCGGAGACGATAGTCTTTCCAAACGGCCTATGGATCGTGTAGCGATTCCACTGCGACAAATGGGAGTGGAAATTGCTGGGCAAGGAGAGCGTGATTGCCCACCTTTGCATGAAAAAGGGACGCATCAGCTTCAACCGATTCATTACCATTTACCAGTCGCATCAGCTCAAGTCAAGTCTGCCCTCATTTTTGCGGCTTTGCAGGCTGAGGGGGAGTCGACGATTATCGAGAAGGAAAAGACGCGTGACCATACAGAGGATATGATTCGCCAATTTGGTGGGGAGATCCAGGTAGATGGAAAAATCATTCGCATAAAGGGTGGACAAGAGTTCCAAGGTCAAACAGTCATCGTTCCTGGAGATATTTCCAGTGCAGCCTTTTGGTTAGTGGCTGGCCTCATTCTTCCAGAGAGTGTGATCAAGATCGAAAATGTTGGGATCAACCAAACGCGGACAGGGATTCTCGATGTGATCCAGGAAATGGGGGGAGATCTCACCCTTGAGGATCGCGATGAAAAAACTGTCTCGGCAAGCATTACCGTTCAGTCTTCTTCTTTAAAAGGAATTCGGATTGATGGAGAGTTGATTCCGCGCTTGATTGATGAATTGCCGATTATCGCCTTACTTGCGACTCAAGCAAAGGGTCAAACTGTGATTGCGGATGCTGAAGAGCTTCGTGTGAAAGAAACAGACCGCATCCAGGTTGTAGCAGATAGCCTCAATGCTATGGGAGCTAATATTGTGCCAACAGAAGACGGCATGGTGATCACGGGACCGACTCCCCTACATGGAGCTAACTTAGAGACCTTTGGGGACCATCGGATTGGCATGATGGCTGCAATTGCCGCTTTATTGGTGAGTGAAGGAAATGTGGTGCTGGACCGAGCAGAGGCCATCAACACGAGCTACCCTAGTTTTTTTGAAGATTTGGAGACATTACTACATGGCTAAAATTTTATTGGGTTTTATGGGAGCTGGAAAAACGACCGTTGGTCGTATTCTTGATCCGAAATTTCATGATATGGATGAATTAATTGTTGAAGAGATTGGCATGTCAATCAATGACTATTTCGCAGTGGAAGGGGAAGCAGCCTTTCGTCGCCGTGAGGCTGAGATGCTGGAGCGTTTATTAGAAAATGAGGCAGCTATTATCTCGCCTGGAGGTGGGATTGTCGTCAACCCTCATAACCGTTCCCTCTTGGAAAAAAATCCTCATAATATCTATTTGCGGGTGGATTTTGAGACCTTGTACAGCCGGATTCAGAAGGATAAAGCCATGCAACGTCCTCTCTTCTTAAACAATACCAAAGAAGAATTCAAGAAGATCTTTGAGGGACGCTTGCCCTTGTATGAGGCTATTGCGACCCATATTGTGGATGTCGAGGACAAAACACCTGAAGAAATTTCGGAGATCATTCGATGCTTGTAGGCTACCTAGGTCCGAAAGGATCCTTTACCCATGATGTGGCGACTCATAGTTTTCCAACTTCTGAACGCGTCGCCTATCAGACAATCACAGATGTCATTAAGGCTTATGAGAATCAAGAGATTGATTTTGCAGTCGTCCCCGTTGAAAACTCGATTGAAGGCAGTGTCCACGAGACGATTGATTACCTCTTTCACCAAGGAACCATCCAGGCTGTTGCAGAAGTGGTCTATCCCATCAAGCAACAACTCTTGGTGGCTAAAAAAGATCGGCCGTTTCGAACCGTCTATTCGCATCCACAGGCCCTGGCTCAAGGGAAGGCTTTTCTAAGAGCCCATTATCCGGATGTGGCCATGGAAATGACGGCTTCAACAGCCTATGCAGCTCGTTATGTGGCAGAGCATCCGGATCTAGAAATTGCAGCTATTGCCCCTCTGGCAGCAGCAAGTGAGTATGGATTAGAAGTTCAGGCCAAAGACATCCAAGAAATCGAGGATAACGATACGCGGTTTTGGATTTTAGGAGCATCAGAACCTTTAATCTCAGAAGCTTTGAATGTTTCGAGTAAAAAAGTCAGCTTGGCCTTGACCTTACCGAGTAACCTGGCAGGAGCGCTTTATAAAGGCTTGTCCACATTTGCTTGGCGAGGAATCAATTTAACTAAAATTGAAAGTCGCCCCCTAAAAACAGCTTTAGGAGAATACTTTTTCATTATTGACCTCTTAAATGATGCGCCTGATCTTGTGCAGTTTGCCTATCAAGAATTAGACAGTTTAGGAATTCAGACGAAAGTTTTAGGTCACTATCAAGTCTATACCTTAAAAGAAAACGGAAGGAAGAAAAGATGAGTAAGGAATCCAACTTTCTATCTCACCATGAGCGAAAGCGATTAGAGTACTTACACTCCAATTATCATTACCTAAATGAACGAGAACAACTAGAATACAATTACCTTCTCAAAAAAAGCCAAGGTGCTTATGTAGATGTAGAACCCCTTCAACCTGAAGTGACAGCTTCAGAAGAAGTGCAAAAAGAGGTTAGTGAACCCATCGGTGATCTTCCTGTATACCAATCCCGGTCGCAAAAGTCTAAGAAAAAAGAGATTGCTGGGACTAGCGATACCGCTAAAAAACCGCGGAGAAAAATCCGAGTTAAGCGGATTCTCAAGTGGATTGCCCTCTTTTTCTTGCTGATCATTGGGGGGATGGTCTTTATGTTTATCAAAGGCCTCAACAGCAAGCCGACTGGTCCAGATGCTAAGCCTGCCGTTGTTGAAGAGTTTAATGGCAAGAAGTCGCGAGATGGGGTCAATATTCTGATTTTAGGAACAGATGGTCGAATCGGTGAAAAATCGGATGAGACGCGGACAGACTCCATCATGGTGGTCAATGTTAATAATAAAGATGGCAAGATCAAGATGGTCAGCTTTATGCGGGATACATTGGTCCATATTGACGGCGTGAGCCAGCAGACGGATCCAGACTATCCAGACTACTATGACCAGAAGCTCAATGCTGCCTTTACCATTGGGGAGCAGAATAACAACCAAGGGGCAGAATTGGTGCGTCAGATGCTCAAGGACAACTTTGACATTGACATCCAATATTACGCCATGGTCGATTTCAAGACCTTTGCGACAGCGATTGATACCCTCTTCCCAAATGGAGTCGAGATGAATGCGCAGTTTTCAACGGTTAATGGTGAAAAGGTCAGTGAAGTGGAAGTGCCAGATGATTTGAACATGAAAGATGGTGTCGTTCCGAATCAGACCATTAAGGTTGGAAAACAACGGATGGATGGCCGGACTCTCCTCAACTATGCTCGTTTTCGTAAAGATGATGAGGGTGACTTTGGCCGGACGAGACGCCAACAAGAAGTCATGTCTGCTATCATGCACCAAATCAAGGATCCAACCAAGCTCTTTACTGGATCTGAAGCACTAGGGAAGGTCTTTGCTATGACCTCAACCAATGTGCCGTTCTCTTTCTTGTTAACCAACGGGATTGGCATAGTCGGAAGCGCCAGCAAGGGGATTGAACGCATTACCATTCCAGAAAATGGAGATTGGATCGATGCCTATGATATGTATGGCGGACAAGGTCTACTAGTGGATTTTGAAGCTTACAAAAACAAATTGTCCCAAATGGGACTGAGATGATATAATAAGGGGATAGAGGCTGGGACAAAAGTCCTAGCCTCTCAATTGTCTTTAGATTGTCGAGCAAGA
>CAUTRO010000119.1:0-4759 GCA_963540685.1 uncultured Streptococcus sp. | reverse complement strand
CTCTACACCGATATGAGCTAAGAAGTTCGCAAGTCCCGTTTCCTCAAAAATGCCCTTGATTTGGGTTAACTTTTCAAAGACCAGGTCTTGTTCTCCTTTTTCAAAGACCAATTGAACAAAAGGCTGGGTATATTTCTCAATCACCATCAGTTGCTTTTTGTCCATTAGGCCTCTCCTAATTCATCAAGATAGCGATCGATCAGTTGGCGTTGACCTTCAGCATCCAGCTGTTGGCTCAACAATTTGCTGGCAAGATTGACAGTGAGATCTGCCACATCGCCTTTGATACTGTTCAATGCTTCTTCTTTGTTATGCGCAATTTCTTGTTGCGCTTTTTCTTTCAAACGTACTGCTTCTTGAGTGGCTTCTGAAAGGATCTGAGATTTGTTCTTTTCTGCAGTTTCCTTTGCATTTTCGACGATAGACGCCGCTTCTTTGCGACTACCTGCCAACTCTTCTTCACGTTTACTTGCTAGTTCCTCAGCTTTTTGACGAGCTGATTCAGCTCCATCAATATCATCTGTAATCTTTTTGGCACGCGCCTCTAAAATATCATTGATATTGTTCCAAGCAAATTTCTTTACTAAAAAGATTAATAATAGGAAGGAACCAGCAATGAGAATAAAGTTACCAATAATTTCACTCATTGATACATGCATTCTTTTACTCCTCCTCTACTTACTCTTCGCCATTAATTTTCTTACCAATGTAGAGAGATGACAACATGGTAAATACATAGGCTTGGATACATGAAATGAAAATTGAAAATGCAGTCCATGCCATGCTTCCAATAAAGGCAACTGGATACCAATAGAAAGCTTGATGTGATAGGTTCACGAGCAAGCTTTCTAATACTTCACCGGCAAAGATATTCCCGAAGATCCGAAGAGCCAAGGAGGCAAAATTCGTGAATTCTTCCAAAATATTCATGGGTGTCATAAACCCTGGTGTTACAAAGGCCTTCAAATATTCCTTCACACCACGACGACGAATCCCTTCTACATGGGCGATCAGGGTGATCAAAAATGAGAAGGCAAAGTCATAACCGAGGTTAGCGGTCGGTGAAGTCCATAAATTGTAACCGTTGGTTGTTTCTAGTTTTGCCATCAATCCAATGTTATTGGCAACTAAAAGAAAGAGGAAAAGAACAAACAAGAACAAGGAGTAATCCTTCATGTAATGTTCACCAATATTTCCTTTTGTGAAGCCTACGACAAAATCATATGCATATTCCAGCACATTTTGTTTGCCTTTTGGTCGGATCGACATTTTTCGACTGGCCCAATAAATGAAGCCAAAAACGGCGAAAACAGAAATCAGGGTCATAGCAAGTAGGGTCAAATTAAAAGATACAGGTCCAAGAGTAATCGTTGGATTGATACTTTCTTCCAAGGTTTGACACCTCCTTTTCTAAAATAGAAGCATCTATTTGATAATAAAAGCCATAACCAAGGTTACGAAGAAAGTACCTTCGACAAAGGCAACACCAAGGATCAAAAGACTACGTAATTGACCGATAATTTCTGGTTGACGAGATGCAGATTTGAACAGGTTGCTCATCATCAAACCTTCCGCAAGTGACACACCAAAACAGGCTAAACAAAGACCTAAAAATGTTAAATTCATGATGAATTCTCCTTTTATAAATTTTACCTCCTTAGTTTACTCCTAAAAGATATAATAGTCAAATGTTTGCTTAGAAAGAAAACGTTTTACTATGATTCTGTCACCACTTTTAAAATACTTCTTGCCACTAGCATTCGAAAGAGTTTGGCCATTTTTAAACACATTGTCTATTTTTCTTAGATGAAAATTTATCCTATTTTCATCAATTGGAGACCCAATTTTATAAAAAATAGAAAAACTCACCTGCTAAGCAGATGAGCATTTTCTTCCTATTTAAAAATAGAGGTTTTGAAACTGTCTGTTTGTTGCAGCAATTTCTTAAAGATTTTTTCCTTCAGTGAAACAGTATTGTCAAATTTGACAGAGCCGTTACTTAGGGTAGCTTTATCTTTATCAACCGCTTCAGCAAATGCACGTTTCAGGTCTTCATAGCTAGTGTAGGTTTTACCATCGATGTCAATAGCCTGAATTCCATTCTTGGCACTGGTCACAACTTCATTGAAGTAAGCTTTCTTCCAGTCTTCAAGGGTACTGAATCTTCCATCAGAAATCTTTTGAATGATGAAATCATCTCCTAGAGTCGCATGGCCTGCTTGTTTGGACTCTTGTTTATACTTGTTTGAAGCATAGCCTAGGAAACCTTTTTCATAGCCATAGCAGCCCCAAATTCTGAAGGTGTTGTGTTTGAAGGACATAGCTCCAGGAGCCCCTTCACTGGTGTTCCCACCATAAATACCTGACATCATTGGCACAGTCACATAGGCTGAACCAAAGTCTGATGGATTATAGACTCCATTTCCAGGACCACGGTTGGTCATAAAATTGTTGGTAATGAGGTCATCTACCGTGTGCAAGGCGATGGCTTTTTCCTCATCACTCAAAGGACGTACCTTATCGAATTGATTCTTGGTGTTAGTTCCTCGGTATTGTTTATCGACCTTCTTGAACCAAGCATTGTTCAAGTCTTGACTGCCTTTATTGAGGACAGCTTCCCCTTCAAGGTAATCCAGAAGCATGAGGGTATCGTTATAACCTTTCATGTACCGATCAATTTCCTCACGTGAGGTGAGGTCATTTGGATTGGTATTGTACCATTGGTTGCCATCGTTTGGACGTTCATAGGCCATGTTGAGACCTAAGGCTTTGTATTCCCCATTTGGATTGGATACAGATGGCGTTTGGAGCATTCCTTGGGCAAAGGCTTCAATATCTGTTCCTTCGCGGTGTCTCCAACCACCTAAGTACACCATACGGTCATTGACGTGCGTCGTTTCGTGCGTAAAGGCAGATACCCCAAAGTCACTGATCATATCCGTTACCATAAAGAAGACGGAATCATCTTTATAAGGATTTCCGTAAATTCGAGCAACAGCCCCCATCCGCCAATCTGTCGCATGGTAACGATCAGTAGGACCGTACAATTCACGGATTGGAGCGACATCTTTGCCACTATCTGTATGTCCATAACGATCGGTACTGATTCCCTTATAGTTTTGGTTATCAAGGACAGGGGTCGGCACCATATTATTGCTCTTCAAGAGCTGATTGCGAACCTTATCCGTTGCTAGACGTGACCAGAAATCTAGGTAATTTTGTTGCCCTTTTGCGACCTTATCAATTTCAGCTTTGAAGGCATTTCGTTCTGCTTCCGTGTTCTTACCATATTTCTCGAAGGAACTGTAGGCCATGGTATTGTAGGTTGAAATCAAGAACATATGGGCATCTTTTAAGTTCAAGAGTGGTAAAATCATCTTGCCATGCACATCGTTATTTAAGCCTTCGTAAGCTCTGTGTTTAGCAGATGCAAAAGCTGGATTGGTCGTCTCAGGTTCCACAATATAGACATTGTCTTTTGTTGCTTTGATGAACCAATCATTCAAGTCTGTATCGCTTGTAAAGAGTTCCATGTTGTATTTCAGGAAGTCGTTTAGATTACCTGAAAGAGTATGTTTAGCAACGACTTCTCGGAAGGCATCGTGGGTACGTGTTCCTTTGATATAGTCTTCTTTTGAACCGATTTCAATCAAGCGGTCTAAGACATCAACAGTCTTCCCATAGAAGTCCGGTTTGAACAACATGAGTTGCTTGATATTGAAGTTATCAAACTTCACTCCGTAATATCGATTGAGATAAGAGAGACCAAGGAGAACTGCTGCCTTGTTATCATCAATTTTCTTGATCAAAGCCCGTTTGGCAGCCTCATCAGTGTTTAATTGATGATCCTCATTTTCAACCAACTGTTTCACAAAGTGAGTCAGATTATCTTTCACCTCTTTGAAGGATTCTTCCAGATAGAGGTTCTTAATGGCATTGACTTTGTTAGGTCCTGTTCTACCTAAGTGTGTGTAAATAGGGTCTGATTGCAATTCAACTGGATTTAAAGTTTCAACAATGGCGCTAATGAGATCCGTCCGGTCTTTGTCAACCATATTCGGCGTATAAACCACTTCACCGAGCTCTGCTACACTGTACTCTTTCACTTGTTTGACTTTAGAATCTTTCGGTGAAATGCTAAAGATATCTTTTGTCTTATCAGCATAATGGATGAGGATATGGTCGGCATCAGCCAATTCTGTTACAAAATTATTGCCCTTCATAGCCGTCACAGACAAGACTTCCTTGGTCAAGAGAGGACTAGCTGCAGCCAATTTGTTTCCTTGGTTTACGATCCATTCTTTATTGTAGAATGGTTGTAATTTTGCTATATTGCGGTATGCAAGTTCACGAGAGGCATCGTAATCTTGAGTATCTTTATAAGTATCAGCTTTTACTTTCTTATTATTAAGAGTATCCTCAACAAGAGGTTTAATTTCAAACGTATCAGCAGTAATACCGAATTCCGCTATCTTTTTATTTGCTTCTTCAAGACTGATTTCCTTAATTCTATCGGTACGTGAATATTGGAAAGAATGCTTCCCTTCACTGACATCTTTAACAACGTAGTTCTTATCGATCCAGTTATTTGTGAAATAACCACCATCATCATCAAGATCCTTAGAACCATAGAACTCTTCACCATTTTCAACTTTCATCATTGAAACGTTATTGAGAACTCGACCCCATGGGTAGTTTTTACTGATGTACCCTCCAACCTCAATTGGATTTTTCACCTTGATGGTTCCTTTAACGACCG
>CAUTRO010000118.1:0-4764 GCA_963540685.1 uncultured Streptococcus sp. | reverse complement strand
CTTGCTCGACAATCCAAAAACAATTGAGAGGCTAGGACTTTTGTCCCAGCCTCTTGTTATTTCTTGAAATCATAGTCTTTTAAGATCTCGATTTTTTCAATCTTTATATCTGTTTTTGGTTTGTCCTTATCATCGGTTTCGGCAGCTGCGATTTTATCAACTACATCCATGCCGTCGATCACTTGACCAAAGACAGTGTAGTTGCCCCCGTCAAGAGTAGGGTTTCCTCCATTTTTATAGGCTTCGATGATTTTAGCAGGGAATCGGTCTGTTGGAAGCTTGCTGGAGATATCTTCCTTATTTTGGTTGATATAGAATTGGCTACCGTTAGTGTTAGGGCCAGAATTGGCCATGGCTAGGGCTCCACGAAGGTTGTAAAGATATGGAGAATACTCATTCTCAAAACCAGTACCTGAATCTTTAGATTTATCTTTGCCCTTCCAGATGGATTCCCCACCAGTGCCGTCTCCTTTCGGATCACCCGTTTGGATCATAAAGTTGTTAATGACACGGTGGAAAAGTAAGCCATTGTAGTAGCCTTCTTTTGCATGGGTCAAGAAGTTCTCAACTGCAAGCGGAGCATATTTCGGGAAGAGCTTCACAGTAATATCCCCTTCAGTTGTCGTGATTCTAACCACTGCTTCGTCTTCAGCCACTTCATTTGAGAGTTGTGGGAAGACAGCATTGTCATTGGTCATGGCATCGTTAAAATCTTTGCGCAGTTGTTCTAATTTCTTTTGATCTTTTTCGCTAGAGGTAGAAGTTGATGTCTGCTCGGTCTTTTCTTTGCTTGAACTTGAAGAGCTAGAATCTTTCTTATTTGTTGTACAAGCTGTTAAAGCTAAACCGGAAACTAATAGTAGTGCAATTAATTTTTTCATATTCTTCCTTTCCAACATAGTTGTCTTTTTCTATTGTACCTTAATTTTACGATACTTTCAAATGTAGACGGAAATCTCTGTTCACTAAAGTTATTTCAAGATCGACAAGGCCTGCTAAATCACTAGTTAAAAAGGAAGTTGCATACAGGGATGAAATCAGGTATGATGGAAAGTGCTTTTAGAACTGTGAAATAGAGTTTATTAAAGAGAAGGAAAGTCATAAATGAAACAAACACGTAAATTTTATATTTACTCGAGAAGTTCGCTGTCTTTTTTGATCTTTTTGGCAGTGACGTCGATTATCGCTATCATTCAATTGCTGCTTGAAGATAATTTTGTTGAAAACCTAATAGTATTATTAGCTGATTTTTCTCTTCTAGTGACAGTTGGATGGATTGCTTTTTAATCAATGGGAAGACTAGAGATTAGGAACACGGAAATAGTGGTCGATCGTAATTTCAAGCGCTATCGTCTAGACCCATTAACCATTGTGGTCCGTTTAGGAGAAAAGGACTCGACGCGAGGGATCACCAATTATCCAATTTATGTGGAAGGAAAGGTCGTGGGGCATGGGACTTCTGGTCGTTCAATTACACTTAAATTCTTTGGTACTAAACGAAAAAATAAAGAATTACTGAAGTATTATCAAGAGCATCTTCAAGCTCAAGTAGAAGCAAAGAAAGCTCTTGAGCAGGAGCCTATGGAAGTGGACTTTGAACAAATTGTATTAGCGTCGAAGGATCGACAACAATTCCCTTTACGCGATTTGATCGAATTTGGTGCAGATCAAGGGAATCTCAAAAAGACAGTATTTTATCATCCTAAAGAAAATAAACTATATGTCGGAAAAAGTGTTCCATTTCCCATTATATTTACTCCGAGCACCGTATCTTTTTATGGTATTTATCTGTTAACGGATCGAGTATCCTTTCATGGATTTATCCCACTAGTGCTCTCGTTTGGATTGATGCTTGTCATCGCTATATGGCAATTGAAACATAGAAGGCAGACTTATATAGTGAATGTCATTCCTTATGAAATGCCTGAGAATTATTTCCCAACACAGAAATCGAATGGATTGAAAACCTATTTGCTAATTCTTGTTTTTGGACTCATCACCTTAGGATTCTCCATCTTATATCTTGCCTTCGGAAGCTTTCTGTTATTGTTTATGAGTTTTTTGATGTGGTATTTCTTTGTTGTATTAACATTATGTGGGCAATTCAAAAAAACACACTATTTAAAAATGTTGGAAAAGAAATAGTTTTCTTAATCCTTTAAAGCAATATTCACCCGTAAGGGTGTTTTCTTTTTGGAATAAATCACTAGTTAAAAAGGAAGTTGCATACAGATGGAAAATTCGGTATGATGGGAGATAAGCTGTTTTGTTGGAAAATGAATGAATTCCTTCAAAAATCGAATCATGAATGGGAGGTTACAAATTGGATTATAAAGCACTACGCAAAAACTATAGACTTTATACTAGAGTGGCTGGCCTTTTGGCGATGCTTCTGATTTTTTGCATTGGGTTAGTGGTCAGAGATACTCTTCTTCAGACTGCTGGGGTCTTATTAGTCCTTGCCGCCTTGTTTTTATTCATCCAATTGCTAAAGAAAAGTTATACCAACAAGTGCAGCACCTTGCTGCATGTCGACTTAGATTTAGACTCTTGGCAGCAATACCTTCAGTTGAACAAGAATGTGAAAAAGGCCATTTTACAGATAGATATGAAACTGACATCAGTTGCTTATTCTTTTATGATGGGAGATTTTGATACTGTCATCAAGGATGCTAGAGAAGCACTGAGTCAGAAGGAACTATCCCAGAAATATAAGAACTTTTTTGAGAGCTATCTGATTCGTTCAATCGTGCTGACAGATCCTGATTTGTCCAAAGAAGAGCTGGATGCTCAGTTAAATGAATTGACCATCACAGACCCTACACTAGCTGAGAAAACGAAGAAGGTCTGTCTCGCTCTTTATGATTTAACCATTGCGCACCAAAGCAATGATTATTTCGAAGGCTTAAGCAACGACTTTAAGTACCAGCAGTTGGAAATGATCTACTACCAAGCCTTGAATGCTAGTCTTAAAGGAGATACAGATAGAGCAAGTGAGCTCTTTCGCAAGTTAGTCACAGAAGATGAATCGCTCTATATCGTTCGAAAGGCTAAACAATACATGGAGGATGAAGGGAATCATCTGTAAATTCTAAAATCGAAATAGGGATAAATTGGAAGTGCCTGAAACCAAAGGAGTTGATGGAAGGTAAAAATGAAGAAATCAATCTTTGAAGCAAATTTTTATGAGAGCCGTCGTTTACGTCACGATGGCTTTATCGATTATATGGTCAAGGACACAAATAGTCGGAAAATCTATACAAAGCCATTTAGTATTGCTAGGAAACTATTTTCATTTTTGGGGATATTGTTTTTGTTTGGACTTTCTGCAATAACAGATTCAAATATTGCAGATCCACAGAATGACACGACTGTGAAAACTTGGGGCATCAATTTTTTACCATATTGGTTATTTTTCTTGTGTGCTTTTGTATGGTATGCAATCAGTAAAGTCAATTGGCGAAAACAATACTCTGCAAAAGTTCCATATGTTAGCACTTTAAATGCCAACTTGTATATCATATGGATGATGTTGTTTGTTAATTTATTCTTTATTAGTGCTTTTGGGAGAACTTTAACCATTCCTGGCTTACTTGTAATTTATTCTTTAAATGGGATAATTGTTGGGATGATTATTCGAAAAAGAATATCTTCGATACGAACTCGATTGTATGAAGAATCAACTGATAATCGTTCTCAATCAAAGCAAATTCAATTAGTTACAGGATTTGCTGGAGGGATTGTTGCAATTTGGATGGTTTTAAAATTCTTTTTTCCACAAATCGGAGAAGTTAGAACCGATTTTGTAGGTGTAATATCAGTGATGGGTATGCTATTTCTAATGAATGTGATATTCTTAGGTATGTATTTTATATTACTTTTACCCTATTCACTTTACGGTTACTACCGAAATAAGTATTCAGAAGAATATCGAGAGTTCGAAGGAAAATCACTGGAAGAGTGGTATGGCAAGCGGTACTTGAAAAAACATAAGGAGTTGTTGGAAAGTAAGAATGAAAAAATCAATCTCTAAAGCCAGCTTTGAAGAAAGTTTGAATTTATTAGATGATGGTATTTCGGGGAAATTTGTACAGGAAAATTATCAGGATGCTCTAAAAAAAAGAAAAATACAGAGTAACCTTGAAGTCGTATGTATGGTTAGTGATTTTGACAATCTTATTTATAATCGGTCCCAATTGGTTGATTGTTGCTTTAAATGATTATTTGTTTTATCATGCTAATCCTAGAGATTTAACAGTACGCTTGTCCGAAATTAATTTTCTTCCATACTGAGTATTTTGGATGGGGCTGGCAATATGGATTTTGCTGATTATATTAGGAAAGCGACTCAACCAACAGTTCATTTTGATCTATAGAGGTCAGTTTCACTTTATGGTTTCCTTTATAATATGGCTTCTAATTGAGTTAAATCTTCTATTGTTGAATTTACTTTATGGTTTAGTTGGATATTTAGGGTTATTTGCTATGGAAGGTTTGATTCTATTTACGATAATTTACCTGATATATGCTAAGTCTATATCATTATTTAAATTATTATATGGTGGAACTGGAATAGATAGTCCAATTGATAGAGTGTTTAATAGAGTATTTAAATTTATTGTCAAGTATGGTGGAATAGTTGTAGTAATCTGGATAATTTTTCGTACTATATTTTCGGATTCAATAAGAAATGCAGATAATTTGGTTGGAGGCTTGGGTGTTTTATTTTTATTTCTATTTTTCAATATACTGATCTCTGCTTTT
>CAUTRO010000117.1:0-4783 GCA_963540685.1 uncultured Streptococcus sp. | reverse complement strand
TGAGAGATAATCGAGAAAGAATCTCGTCCCAATCCAGTATCCATGAACAAATCATGCACATCTCTGAGACGTACCTTCTTACCATCGATCTTGTACTCACTGTCACCCGAGCGATAAATATGGCGTTCGACCCGAATTTCTTTCCCCGCTTGTTGGATAAAACTATCCTGGTTATCTAAGACAACCGTCACACAAGCATAATTCAGAGGTTTACGCGCTTCTGTCCCTGCAAAGATGACATCGGGCATCTTTCCCCCACGTAGACTCTTGACACTCGATTCACCCAGAGCCCAGCGCAAACTCTCTGTGATATTTGATTTTCCAGATCCATTAGGCCCTACAACGGCAGTGACCCCTTTGTCAAATACGACCTTGGTCTTATCCGCAAAGGATTTGAATCCTTGGATTTCAATCTCTTTTAGATACATGAGCCATCATTCCTCGTTTCAACTGCATTGCGAGCTGCTTCTTGCTCCGCTAATTTCTTGGAGCGACCATGACCGTGACCTAGGGGGTTGCCATTCACCAACACTTCCACTTCAAACTCCTTTGCATGAGCGGGACCAGATTCATTTACCACTTGGTACTGAATTTCCACATCCCCGTGAACTTGCAATAGTTCTTGCAGACGGGTCTTGTAGTCAATAACTTGGGAAAATTGACCCGTTTCAACCTTGGGGATCATGACCTGATAGATGAAGCGTTTGACCGCTTCCACACCTTGATCTAAGAGCAAGGCACCTAAAAAGGCTTCAAATAAGTCTCCAAGGATGGTATCACGATCCCGACCGCCTGATTTTTCTTCGCCTTTGCCTAGTTTGATATAACGGTCAAATTGGCAATCCCGAGAAAAACCAGCCAGACTTTCTTCACGGACAATCATGGAACGGAATTTGGACAAATCTCCCTCAGGTCTGTTTGGGTGTATCTTATACAAATATTCGGAAATAACTAATTGAAGAACAGCGTCTCCTAAAAATTCCAAACGTTCATTATGTGAAATTTTTAAGAGGCGGTGCTCATTGGCATAAGAGGTGTGCGTAAAAGCTGTATCTAATAAACTGCTATCTGAAAAAACGATCTGAAACCGTTCCGATAACAGGGCTTGTAATTTCTCCATAGGAAGCCTACTTTCTAATAAATTCATACTCTTAAGTATACCAAAAAAGAAGCACGAACGCACTTCTTTTCCTAATTCTAGGGCTGATTTCTCCAATTTTAATAAGGATTATCCTCTGTTGATTTTTCCGGCTTATTGGGGATCACTTTTAAGAGATAATAGGTGATAAAAATTGTCAAAGCACCTAGAGCAAGCTTCACCCAAATAATAGGTGCCAGATAGATCGAAATCCCCATCAGAATGTAGATCTGAAGAAGGATCCATTTCTTCCGTTCTTTGGCAATCGATTTGGTCTCTCGATAATCTGCCACATAGGTCTGGTAAAGTTTGGTTTGGTAAAGCCAAGTTTCAAAGCGCTTGGAACTTTTGGCAAAGCAAGCCATAGATAACAGTAAAAAGGGGGTCGTTGGTAAAATTGGTAACGGAATCCCAAGAATTCCTAAACCCAAAGATACAAAACCAACTATAAGATATACAAGGCGCATTGTTCTCTCCTTTACATAATGTGTTTCAGAATCATACCATCTATCAAAACTTCATCTTACTTTAAAGTATAATCGTCTACATAGAACAGCAATCACTTGATTCAGATATTTAGAAGCTAGTATAGTTTTTATGAGACGAGGGATCTCTTTTCAATCTCACCATTATAATACTCTTGAATCTGATCATAGGAGACTATCTTTTGATCTTTCCCGTTGATACTCCATTTTGATGGTATATAGAGATCCTCATAAACTGATTTACCAACAGGAATAAATTCTGACTCAAGATCCAGTAATTCCTTCCCATTTGTGATCATTCCATTTTCAGAGTTTATGACTTTATAAGCAAAACTATCCTTCTTTGAAAATAAGTCAAAAGCGGACGAGTTATTATTTTTAAGATTGATATTTCCTTTGTAAGTATCTGTTTTCCAAAAGCTATTTCCCAGCTGTTTAACTCCGGCTGAAAAAGCTTTATTAGAATCTAACTCAAGAACAATTCTTCCGTTCTCTTCTAATTCTTCTTTTGTTTTTTCACCATCAATTTTCAGAGTTTTTAAATTCAATAGAAAATACCGGTAATTTTTTTCGCTATTTACAGTTAGCACTGCATAATCGTTACTCTCAAATTTTCTAAGAGTTGATAAATAACCGATCAATTCAAAATCATTTTCGCCTAAATAGTCAACTAATTTCTGCCAAACATTAACTTCTTTCTTGCTTGCTTTTTGATTGGCTAAATTATAAATATCAAGATAAAAGTATTCATCTGACTTCATCTTTTTGGTCACGCTTGAATGTCTTACTTTTGCTCTTTGGCTAACTAAATAATCTGAATTGACAGTCACCCAGCTAGCATTTGTTGTGGCAGACTGCGACTCTTCCTTTTCCTTTTTATTAAAATCCCACTCTACGACAATCCCATTATGATCATTTATAAATTCAAAATTTTTGACTTCTGCTTGAGGATTGTAAATGAAAAATTGTTTAGAGTTTCCGGTATCGTCTGATTTTTTGGAATTTTTTTCTTTTTGACTACAACCAATTAATGCTATCAAGGATATTATCATTAAGGTTGTTTTATACATTAATTTCGACAAATCAATACTCCTTCCCTTTTATGCATCACTTTAAGATTACTTTCTCTTTAAGTAATTCAAAACCAAGCCCTAGTTGACTCACTATCTTTTGCTATTCATTTCTCAATTTTTAAAAAAAGCAACGAATACAACGGCATAGACTATAAGAAGCAAGATTCCATAAAGGATTCC
This sequence comes from uncultured Streptococcus sp., assembly GCA_963540685.1. GTDB lineage: Bacteria > Bacillota > Bacilli > Lactobacillales > Streptococcaceae > Streptococcus. Next base: position 1,907 of record CAUTRO010000117.1, on the reverse strand, counting down.
AGCCCATTTATAATAGCGATTCACACCACAATAACGCTCCACATAAGCTCTACTTGGTTTTTCAGGATCATACCAAACCGTCATCGAAGAGCAAAGTGGAAATTGGGTCTGAAGGGCTGTATTGAAAGAAACAAATGAATTTCGATAAAAGGTAATCGAATTCGCTAACATATCTTCTCTAGTATAGATGTTTGGCACATTTCTAGGTCCCCATGGAGTAGAGATCGTTTTTACCAGGAAATAACGAAAAGATTTTTTATAAGCCACGCCATTTACCTCATATTCAACAATCGGAGGATTTCCCCCTCGAAAGCGATTATAGCCCACAACGGTTCCTTTGATCGATGATGTAGCAAGCCGAACCATCTTTTTATCACGGAAATAAAGATAAAAATAAGTACCACTCACAAAAACCAAGGCTAAAAATATAACTAGAGTTGAGAGCCAAAACAGTAGCATTTTAGGTGACATTTATTTCTCCAATCAGTCTACAGCACTCACATCTGACATTTGAAGGATCATCTTAGATGGGTCTGACATTCCATCGACAATCTCCATTTGTTCCTCGTTCAATGGTAATAAGATCAGAGTTGCTGAATGAGAAGGTAATTCACCACTATCTTTAATGAAATAGCTCACCTTTTGATTCTCAAAAATAGTCTTGCTATCATAAGACCAGGTAATTGAAAAATTCATATCTTTCTTGATATCTACATCTGTCTTATTGACCAACATGAGCGCTGCTCTTCCTTCAGAAATAGCTCCCGTGAAGTAGAGCGCCATATGACCTTCACTACCAACTTCAGGATATTCCTTGACCAATTTTTTCCCTAATTCAATAAGATCAGACGTCTTTCCCTCATATTGAGGCGCTACTACAAATTTCAATCCTTTTTCCTCTTTAATAGACGAGGAAGTATTTGTGGTTTGCTTAGTTTTGCTTGCGGTTGACTCCTTTGTCTCTTGCTTAGGCTGACTGCAAGCTGTTAACACAACTATACCTGCCAGTAATACCATCATCTTTTTCATATTTTTCTCCTTTTCTGTGATTTGCGCAGTATGAGTATCACTCAGAATTCGGTCATTACTATGATACCGGAATTTATAGTAAAGAGCAAATTCATTACTAGTTGTAGTTTTCCTCCAATAGACATATAAAAAACCACCTGCAGGTGATTCTCCATCTTATATCTTCGTCAAAGGGGTTGCGGTGTCTGGGGATGTATCCAGCACTTCAAAATCATGACCGACAGCTAGATCTGCCCGAGCCAATTGATTGACCATGGTCATATGAGCTAATTCCTTGATATTGTTCTCTTTTGACAAATGCCCTAGATAAATCTTCTTGGTGCGATTTCCTAAGGTCCGGATCATGGCATCTGCCCCATCTTCATTAGAAAGGTGGCCTAAGTCAGACAAGATCCGTTGCTTCAAACGCCAAGCATACGAACCGGCTCGAAGAATCTCTACATCATGGTTGGACTCAATCAGATAGCCATCCGCATCCGCGACGATTCCAGCCAAGCGATCGCTCACATAACCCGTATCCGTCAGCATGACAAAGCTCTTGCCATCCTTCATAAAGCGATAAAATTGAGGGGCTGCTGCATCATGACTAACCCCAAAGCTCTCAATATCAATATCACCAAATGTCTTGGTTTTGCCCATCTCAAAGATATGTTTTTGAGCATCATCGACCTTGCCTAGATACTTGGTGCCTTCCATGGCCTTCCAAGTAGCTTCATTAGCATATAGATCCATCCCATATTTCCGCGCTAAAACACCCACACCATGGATATGGTCTGAGTGTTCGTGCGTAATTAGAATGGCATCTAGGTCTTCTGGTTTGCGATCAATTTCAGCCAATAGCCCCGTAATCTTTTTCCCTGAGAGTCCTGCATCAATGA
>CAUTRO010000116.1:0-4798 GCA_963540685.1 uncultured Streptococcus sp. | reverse complement strand
CATGACCTTGATGGACTCAAATTCTTGCATAGCTTCCATGGCCTCTACCACAATCAAAAAATCAATGATATCTTCCGCTCGTTGCAGATAGGTTACCACACCCTTTTTTCGCTCAATCGTTTTGGCATCTAACAGAAAGCCCTGCATGAGAAGGGCAATTCCTTCCGCATGGTCTGTATAAACAGAATGAATCTCCAATTGGTATTTTCCTTTTTCAGGATCCATGATAGAACCGCTCGACAAAAAAGCTCCCCGAAGATAAGCTCGACTCGCTGCTTCATCTTCCAAAACACTAGCATCAATTCCTGTCTCGATTCCAAAGAAAGCATCTGCCAAATGTAAGTCAGCTAGAATCTCTTCTACCTTTTCATCCAAGAATACCGTGTAGACACGATTTTTTTTCAAATTGGTTTTTTGGTGGTGACGAATATCCGACTTAGCTTCATAAAAATGATGCAACAACTCATAGATATGCCGAGCGATCTTGGCATTTTCTGTCGTCACTGAGAGCGTCAAGCCCCCCATTGATATTCCAAGGCTTCCAGACATTTTGATAATGGCAGCCAACTCACTCTTTTCAAATCGCTTGAGAGACAATAATTCTTCTTTGACACGAATCGTAAAACTCATTTTCTCACCTGCACGATCTGCATCAGTTCTTCTACCACTTTTTCACCATCATGGAAAGCTCCCCCGTTGACCAGCTTTAAGAAATCCGAAGAAATCACTTGTGGGACTTGCGATCGCAATCCCTTAAAATCGTGCTCTACCTGCACCAAGTATTCATCAAATTTATTGCTATTCATATAAGTCGCAGGAACCTGATTGATATTGACTAGAACTGTATCAATGAACTTTTCTCCCAGGTGTTTGTGAAGGACAGCAACATGATCACTATCCGTGAAGTGTTCTGTCTCGCCTCTTTGGGTCATGATATTGCAAACATAGGCTATCTGGGCTTTGGTTTCAAGGATAGCAGCTCCAATCTCATCGATCATCAAATTAGGTAGGATCGAAGTAAAAAGAGAGCCTGGCCCCAAGACCACCATATCACTTTCAAGAATGGCTTCTACCACTTTTTTACTGGCTTTTGGGCGCTCTTGATCAAAGGTATTGGTCACAAATACATGATCAATCATACCGTCGTAGTTGGCAATATGGCTTTCTCCAACCACTTCTTTTCCATCTTGAAAGACAGCATGAAGGGTCAAGGGACTATCACTGGAAGGATAAATCTTTCCTGTTGTATGGAAAAACTTGGTCAATAATTGCATGGCATTATAGGTCGAACCTTGCATCTCGGAAATTCCTGCAATGATCAGATTTCCCAAAGGGTGCCCAGCCAAAGGCCCATCATCGTCTGCAAAGCGATATTGAAAGACCTTTTCATAAAAACGAGGCATATCTGACATAGCAACCAAGACATTTCGTAGGTCACCTGGTGGTGTCAATTTTTGGATATTCTTTCGCAGTTCTCCTGAGCTACCGCCATCATCTGCAACGGTTACAATGGCCGTGATGTCGACAGGTTTTTTTCGTAAACTATCGAGGATAACTGAAATCCCTGTTCCACCACCGATAACAGTTACTTTAGGTTTTCTCATGAGCGGTTCACCGTTTCTTTCCGTCTGTCCTTGTCTCTATGACTACAATTGACTTGCCAATTGCCTTTTAAATCATTCGCTAAACGTTCTGCAAAGGCAACTGAGCGGTGTTGGCCACCCGTACAGCCCATGGCAATGGTGAGAACGGATTTTCCTTCGCGTTTATAAGACGGTAAAATAGGAAGGATCAGGTCATGGAGATGGCGATAAAAATCCTCTGATTCAGGGTGATCCATGACATAATCATAGACAGCCGGATCTTGCCCTGTTAAATTCCGAAACTCCAACTTGTAGTAAGGATTCGGAAGAAAACGCACGTCAAAGACCAAGTCAGCATCGATCGGAAGGCCGTATTTAAAACCAAATGACATGACCTCAATCCGAAAATCTGGCTGATTATCTTGACTGGCAAATTGCTCTGAAATCGTTTTTCTCAGATTACGGGGCGTCAACTCAGTCGTGTCCACCACATTTTGACTGATATTTTTCAAAGGAGACAAGAGCTCTCGCTCTAAGGTAATCCCATCCAAGACACGCCCATCTGCAGCTAGTGGATGGCTACGACGTGTTTCCTTGTATCGTGCTACCAACTCACTGTCAGTAGCATCCAAGAACAAAACCTTGAAATCGAGGTCTTCTTGGTTGTCCAATTCATCCAAAATGGTGCGAATTTCATTGAAAAAAGAACGGCTCCGCATGTCCACTACAACGGCTAATTTATTGTTATCCGGGCTATGACGCATGAGCTCAATAAATTTCAGCAAGAGAGCCGGTGGCATATTATCGATGGTAAAGTAACCCAAATCCTCAAACGATTGGATAGCGACGGTCTTGCCAGCACCGCTCATCCCTGTTACCATGACTAGTTGAATCTTACTTTCTGTCATTTTCTCCTCCCAAAATAAAACAGAGTGGCCTACAGTTTCCTGCTTTCCACTCTGTCTTTTTGTCTTTGAATGGTTATTAGGCCCTGATTTCCGCAATAACTTCAATTTCAACCTTCACATCACGTGGCAGGCGTGCTACTTCAACAGCAGATCGAGCTGGAAACTCTGTGGTAAAGACTGTTTTATAGACCTCATTAAAAGGTACAAAGTCATTCATATCACTTAAGAAACAAGTGGTTTTCACCACGTGGTCAAAGTCTGTCCCAGCCTCTTCCAAAATAGCCCCAATGTTCTTTAAGACTTGCTCTGTTTGTTCTTGGATGGTTTCGCCAATGATTTCCCCTGTTTCAGGCGACAAGGGAACTTGACCGCTTGCAAAGAGAAGATTGCCTACGATTTTTCCTTGGACATAAGGTCCAATTGCAGCAGGTGCTTGATCTGTATGAATTGTTTTTGCCATAGTATTCTCCAAGTCTATTTACTTTTGCTGGTTTTCTTTTGCTACTTTTTCCCTCTGTAAGCGCAATTTGCGCTTCGGGTTTAGCGTATTAAAGAGTTCTTCTAGTTTTTCAGCATTCCAAACATCAGCTGCTGAAACAAAATTTCCATTTTCATCTCGAAAAGAGATCGGTTTATCTCCCACTGAAAAGCCTCATTTCTTATTTGGAATCCTTGATCCGCCGGGGATCACCCTTAATCTACAAATTCAAACTCAAATTTACCGATTCGAACGATATCTCCGTCTTTAGCTCCACGCGCACGGAGAGCTTCATCAACACCCATTCCACGCAATTGACGCGCAAATTTCATGACAGCTTCATCCCGATCGAAATTGGTCATATTAAAGAGTTTTTCAAGCTTGTCACCAGACAAGACCCAAGCGGCATCGTCATCACGACTGATGTCAAAGGCAGGCTGATCCTCATCAAATCCATAGTAGACTTCTTCTTGCGCCATATCTTCTTCTGAATACAAGAGGAATTCTGGTGTTTTATCTAACAATTCTGCTGTTGCTTCCAACAAATTGTCCAAGCCTTGATGAGCCAAACTAGAGATTGGGAAGATCTGTGGCAGTTCATCAAACTCATCGTAATTAACTGCCAATTTTTTCTTGAACTCTTTCAAGTTGTCTTGGCTCTCCGGCATATCCATCTTATTGGCGACAATAATCTGCGGTCGCTCCATCAAGCGAAGATTATAGGTTTCAAGCTCTTTGTTGATTTGAACATAATCTTCATAAGGATCGCGTCCTTCACTCGCTGACATATCAATCACATGCAAGATGACACGAGTGCGCTCGATGTGGCGAAGGAACTGGGTTCCTAGTCCAACCCCTTGGCTAGCCCCTTCGATTAATCCAGGAAGGTCTGCGACTGCAAAGGATTCACCTGACGGTGTCCGAACCATACCCAAATTTGGAACGATGGTTGTAAAATGATAGGCCCCAATCTTTGGCTTAGCAGAAGTAATCACACTGAGAAGAGTTGATTTTCCGACTGATGGGAAGCCAACCAAACCAACGTCTGCCAAGACCTTGAGTTCTAATTCGAGTTCGCGTTCCTGACCTGGTTCCCCATTTTCTGAAATCTCAGGCGCTGGATTTTTAGGAGTTGCAAAACGGATATTTCCGCGTCCTCCACGTCCGCCATGGGCTACAATATACTCTTGCCCATTTTCAACTAAGTCGGTAATGACCTTACCGGTCTCAGCATCTCGGACAGTTGTCCCTTGCGGTACTCGCACATAGAGGTCTTCTGCCCCCCGTCCGTGCATCCCTTTGGTCATCCCCTTCTCGCCATTTTGAGCTTTAAAATGCCGATTATAGCGGAAATCCATCAGCGTGCGCAAGCCTTCGTCTACAACGAAAATGACATTTCCGCCACGGCCTCCATCACCACCCCAAGGTCCGCCATTAGGGACATATTTTTCACGGCGAAAGGCTACCATGCCATCACCGCCATTTCCAGCCTTGACCTTGATCTTAGCCGTATCTAAAAACATACTCATAAATGAATGATTTCCTTTATATCTATGCGCGCACCTTAATAAGAAAGGGCACCAATTGCTGTTGCAAAGATTGCACCAACGGTGACAATCAACATGATCACAATAACCACCATGGTGATCATTTCAAATAATGTTTTTTTACGTTTTCCGTTATCTCCAAAAGCCACTGTTTCTACCTCGATTACTATAAATTCATTAGCCCTATTTTACCATGAAATAGAGGATTTTTCAAATCGAGCCTTCACAAAAGAGAGTGGGACAGACAGCCATGACGACATAGCCGTCACCCACAGAAACACG
>CAUTRO010000115.1:0-4813 GCA_963540685.1 uncultured Streptococcus sp. | reverse complement strand
GGAAACGCGGTAGGCGTGTAAAAGCGTGCGTGGGTTCGAATCCCATGTCTTCCGTTGTTGAGACATCATTGTATGGCAGTGGTGTTTTTTTGTACAAAAAAGATTCCCAAAAACAGACGAGTAAGGGAGGGGTAAGTAGTGATTGCACAGCTAGATACAAAAACAGTCTATACTTTTATGGAAAGTAGTGTGACCCTAAAAGACTATGTTCAAAAGGCTAGAAGCTTGAGCTATCATGCTATAGGAATGATGGATGTGGATAATTTGTATGGAGCTTATGAGTTTATCGAAGCTTGTCAGGCAAACAATCTGAAGCCCTTAGTCGGTTTGGAACTGGAACTGGAGCTCGAAAATGAAACGATTCCGTTTCGCATGTTGGCCTTGTCTACCAAGGGGTACCAGAATCTGATGAAGATGTCAACCGTCAAGATGATGGGGAAGAGCAACTGGCAGGATGTGAAGCACTTGACGGAAGGGGTAGCAGTCATTATCCCAGCTCCTTTTGCCAACGAAGAATTAGCTCTAGGTCTAGATTACTTTATCGGGGTGTTTGTAGATACTCCCGTTCAAGCGTTTACGCACCCTGTGATTCCTCTTCATACTGTCCGATTTTTTGAGGCTGAGGATGTGGAAGTTATGCAGATGTTAGCAGCCATTAAAGAAAATCAAACCTTGACCGAAACAGGACCGATGGATCCTGCCTTTGTCCTAAAAGCTCCTCAGGAGTTGGAGAAGGATTTTGCTGAAAAATTTCCGCAAGCTATCGCAAATCTGGAGAAACTTGTGCAAGGGATTCATTATGACATTGATACCCAATTGAAATTGCCTCGCTTCAATCCCCAAAGACCCGCAGTGGAGGAGCTCAGAGAGTTAGCCCAAGCCGGTCTTCTTCGAAAGAACTTGACCAGTCCCATCTATCAGGAACGCCTACAGCATGAGCTGGATATTATTCACCAAATGGGCTTTGATGATTATTTCTTGATTGTCTGGGACCTTCTTCGTTTTGGCCGTAGTCAAGGCTATTATATGGGAATGGGACGTGGATCAGCTGTAGGCTCGCTCGTTGCTTATGTCCTTGAAATTACGGGGATTGATCCTGTAGCCAAGAACCTCCTCTTTGAGCGGTTTTTGAATGTGGAGCGCTACACCATGCCGGATATCGATATCGATATTCCAGATATCTATCGTCCAGAATTTATCCGCTATGTGCGAGACCGGTATGGGAGTTACCATGCGGCTCAGATTGTCACCTTTTCAACCTTTGGGGCTAAGCAAGCCATTCGGGACGTCTTTAAACGCTTTGGGGTAGCTGAGTACGAATTGACTTCTATTACCAAGCGGATTGGGTTTAGAGATACGCTCACAACTGCTTATGAACAGAATCTAGCTTTTCGGCAAGTGATTCATAGCCGAGCAGAATTTGAGCGTGGTTTTGAGATTGCTAAAAGAATTGAAGGTCAACCAAGACAGACCTCGATCCATGCGGCGGGTGTTGTGATGAGTGACCAGGATTTGACGGACTATATTCCTCTCAAGTACGGAGAAGATATGTTCGTCACCCAATATGATGCCCATGCAGTTGAAGCCAATGGTCTGTTAAAGATGGATTTTTTGGGCTTGCGTAATTTGACCTTTGTTCAAAAAATGAAGGAAGCGGTCTCTGAAAAGTACCAAGAAGAAATACGGATTGAAGCCATTGATTTAGAAGATCCAGCAACCTTGGACTTGTTTGCGGCGGGAGATACTAAGGGGATTTTCCAATTTGAACAAGCAGGAGCCATCCGCCTTTTAAGACGTGTAAAACCCAAAAATTTCGAAGAAGTGGTAGCGACCACCTCTCTCAACCGTCCAGGGGCCAGCGATTACATCAATAATTTCGTTAAAAGAAAACATGGCCAAGAAAAGGTGGAGATCCTGGATCCATCTATTGAAGAAATTTTAAGACCTACTTATGGCATCATGCTCTACCAGGAGCAGGTCATGCAGGTTGCCCAACGCTTTGCAGGCTTTAACCTGGGAAAAGCCGATATATTACGGCGTGCTATGGGTAAAAAAAATGCGGCGGAAATGCATAAGATGGAAGACGATTTTGTCCTTGGTGCTCTAAATTTGGGTCATACAGAAGAAAAGGCCAAAGAGGTCTTTGCGATCATGGAAAAATTTGCTGGTTATGGTTTTAACCGTTCCCATGCTTATGCTTATTCCGCTTTAGCTTTTCAAATGGCCTATTTCAAGGTGCATTATCCAGATGTTTTCTTTGATATCATGCTCAATTATTCGAGTAGTGATTATCTGTCGGATGCTCTTCAGTCTGATTTTCAGCTAGCTTCCTTATCAATCAATACCATTCCATACAGAGATAAGTTCCATGATAGAAAAATCTACTTAGGAATGAAAAATATTAAGGGACTCCCCAGGGATTTAGCGTATTGGATCATAGACAATCGCCCCTTTGAAAGTGTCGAAGATTTCATATTGAAACTTCCAAACCAGTACCATAAATTGCCTCTTTTGACTCCCCTAGCTGAGCTTGGTTTGTTTGATATTTTTGAAAAAAACAGACGCAAGGTCCTTCAAAATTTACCGAATTTATTTGTGTTTGCTGCTGAATTAGGAAGCTTGTTTGCAGATTCCAATTATTCCTGGATAGAGACAGAAGACTTTAGCCAGGCTGAAAAATATGAGAAGGAAGAGGCTATTATTGGAGTTGGGCTGAGCACCCATCCTTTGGTTGCAATTGGGAAAACGAGTCCCTTTGAGATCCAGCCTATTGCTCACCTTGCACAAGGGGAGCAAGCACGCATTCTCATTGAGGTACAAAGCATTCGAACCATTCGAACCAAGTCGGGCGATCTCATGGCTTTCTTACAAGTCAGTGATACCAAGAAAAAACTAGATGTGACCCTTTTCCCTGAAACCTACAATCGATTTTCCTCCTTAATAAAAGAAGGTGGCTTTTATTACTTGACGGGGAAGGTACAGGAGCGTGATGGGCGCTTACAGATGATTCTATCAGAGGCTCAGCTAGCGACTAATGAGAAATTCTGGATTCAGTTGCTCGATCATCGTCAGGATCAAACGATTCTTTCTATATTGAAAAAATATCCAGGGCCATATCCTGTGGTATTACGCTATGAAGATGAGAAAAAAACTCTTCAATTGAAGGGCTATACAGTTCAGAAAAACAAAGAATTGGAAGAGGAACTAAAGAATCTCGTTATGAAAACGATTTATCGGTAAAAACTGCGAAAAATACGAGAATTTTAGTCTTCTTTGTGTTATAATTACGTAGAATGTAAAAGAAAAAGGAGCAAATAACGAAATGAAACGTATTGCTGTTTTAACTAGTGGTGGAGATGCCCCTGGTATGAATGCTGCCATCCGTGCAGTTGTTCGTCAAGCAATTTCAGAAGGAATGGAAGTTTTCGGTATCTATGATGGATATGCGGGAATGGTTGCTGGTAAAATTCAGCCCCTTGATAGATCATCTGTTGGTGATATTATCTCCCGTGGAGGAACTTTTCTTCACTCTGCTCGTTACCCTGAATTCGCTCAGCGCGAAGGTCAATTAAAAGGGATCGAACAATTGAAGAAACACGGGATCGAAGGTGTTGTCGTTATTGGTGGAGATGGTTCTTACCATGGTGCGATGCGCTTGACTGAACTTGGATTCCCAGCTGTTGGTCTTCCTGGTACGATCGACAACGATATTGTCGGAACTGATTTTACAATTGGTTTTGATACTGCAGTCACAACTGCAATGGACGCGATCGATAAGATCCGTGATACTTCCTCTAGTCACCACCGTACCTTCGTTATCGAAGTGATGGGACGTAACGCTGGAGATATCGCTCTTTGGGCAGGGATTGCATCTGGTGCAGATGGAATCATTATCCCTGAAGAAGGATTCAAGATCGAAGATGTTGTTGAGAGCATCAAAGAAGGTTACGCAAAAGGCCGTACCCACAATATCATCGTTTTGGCTGAGGGTGTGATGTCTGCAGACCAATTTGGTCAAGCTCTGAAAGATGCTGGAGATACAAGTGATCTTCGTGTTACAGAACTTGGTCACATCCAACGTGGTGGTTCACCAACTGCGCGTGACCGTGTTCTTGCTTCACGTATGGGTGCACATGCAGTTAAATTGCTCAAACAAGGAATCGGTGGTGTAGCCGTTGGAATCCGTAATGAGAAAATGGTGGAAAGCCCAATACTTGGTAGTGCAGAAGAAGGAGCGCTCTTTAGCTTGACGGAAGATGGTAAGATTGTGGTAAACAACCCACATAAAGCTGATCTTAGTCTTGCTGAGTTGAACCGTAGCTTGTCTTCAATCTAATTTTATTTCATTAATTCGTTAACCTTGTCTTAAAAAGACAGATATATTTAAAAAGGAGTCATATATATCATGAATAAACGTGTAAAAATCGTTGCAACTTTAGGTCCTGCGGTAGAAATCCGTGGCGGTAAAAAATTCGGTGAAGATGGCTACTGGGCTGAAAAACTTGACGTTGAAGCTTCAGCACAAAACATTGCTAAATTGATCGAAGCTGGTGCGAACACTTTCCGTTTCAACTTCTCACACGGTGACCACCAAGAACAAGGTGAACGTATGGCGACTGTTAAACGTGCAGAAAAAATCGCTGGTAAAAAAGTTGGTTACCTTCTTGATACAAAAGGTCCTGAAATCCGTACGGAATTGTTCGAAGGCGAAGCTAAAGAATATTCATACAAGACTGGTGAACGTATCCGTGTTGCAACTAAACAAGGAATCAAATCAACTCGTGAAGTGATTGCTTTGAACGTTGCAGGAGCA
>CAUTRO010000114.1:0-4882 GCA_963540685.1 uncultured Streptococcus sp. | reverse complement strand
CTGACTTTCCTTTTTTTGAGGAACTGTGATAAAATTGGACTAGTGTAATAGAAGGGAGGGGTTCAATGAAGCGATTATTAGTTCTTGAGGATGGTAGCGTATTTGAAGGAGAAGCTTTTGGTGCAGATTTATATGTTTCAGGTGAGCTTGTCTTTTCAACAGCTATGACAGGCTATCAAGAGTTGATCACAGATCAGGCTTTTAGTGGCCAGATTCTCTCCTTTACTTTTCCTGTGATTGGAGCAGCGGGGATCAATCGTGATGATTCTGAATCGATTACACCGACTTGTCTGGCAGTAGTGGTTCAGCATTTGGTGGAGATGCCCAGCAATTGGCGCCAACAGATGACCTTGGACGAGTTCTTGAAGCGAAAAAAAATCCCTGGTATTATGGGAATCGACACGCGCCAGGTTGCAAAAATTGTCCGCAAGTATGGTCGGATGAAAGCGACTGTGATTAACAAGGGGGACTCGATCGACCATATCTTGGATCAGTTGCGGGCTACGGTCCTTCCTAAGGACCAAGTGCGCCAAGTGTCGACGAAAACCGCCTATGCAGTTCCTGGATTTGGAAAGAGTATTGCTTTGATTGATCTAGGGGTCAAGCATTCTGTTTTACGGCAGCTGAGTCAAAGGGACTGCAATGTCACCGTCTATCCCTATGATATCTCTTATCATGAACTGATGGAGCAACAACCAGATGGCGTGATTCTATCCAGTGGGCCTGGAGATCCTCATCAGGTAAAGAAACTTTGCCACTTAATCAAAAAACTAAATGGTCAAATTCCCATCTGGGGCATGGGCTTGGGAGCACAGGTCTTGGCACAAGCTTATGGAGCAGAACTAGTCCCCATGGAAGTTGGTCACTTCGGATTGAATATTCCTGTTCGTGAAATAGCGACAGGAAAAATTGAGCTGACCAGCCAAAATCACTTGTATAGTATTAGTCGAAATAGTCTGCCCCATGATTTATTGATCACTCATGAAAATGTCAATGACAAAAGCATCGAAGCTTTTCGTCATCGTTACCAGCCGATTTTAGGGGTTCAATTCCAAGTGGATGCCAGTCCAGGTCCAAGAGAAAATCTCTATTTTTACGATGAATTTTTAGAGTTTATTGATGCAAAACTTCACGAAAGTCGAAGGGAGAAGGATAGATGAAACAAAACCAGAAATTGCTTCTCCTGTGTGGAGATTCCTATCAAGATATTAGTCTCTTGGCAGCTCTAAATGAAGCTCAAAAGTTGAATACAAAGGGGCAGAGGGCTTTCGTTCTCTATTTGGGGGAAGAAAACAGCATGACGCAAGAGGCTGGAGATCGGGTTATTGTTAGCAAGCTCAAGCTAGATGCGCTTAGAACTACGCTTCTTTCCTATACAGGATCGCGTCTGCTCTTAGCTTTTGCGGACAAACAGATTTTGAATCTTTTGTTTCGATTGGAGGAAACGTCCTTTTTCAAAGAAGCCTCGCTAGCGATTCTTGGTCCTAGCTTGCAGCGTTACCGTGCGTTTTACCAACAAGCCGATCAACGACGTCTCTTTCAAGAGTTGGGCTATCAGGTACCGGCTTCGGCACTGGTGAGCTCTGTTCGAGAAGCCATCGAGTTTTCGGAAGGGATTCAATTTCCCATTATGATTTGGCCAGTAGCTAGTAAGCAAGGACAGGGACGAAAGATTGCCCATAACCTAGATGACTTGTGTGAAGCCGTGGAAACGGGGCTTTCTGTCTCTCCAAGTCGGCAGTGTTTGCTGGAGTTCTCAACCTATGGTTTTAAGGAACTGGATTTTGTGGTGATGCGGGATCGCGAAGATAACCATTACCTGGCAACTGCTATTGAGAGTATTGATCCTGTAGGCATCCACTCCAGTGACTCTTACCAATTCATGCCAGCGGTCACTCTGACTGACCGGGAGTTTCAAAATCTACGTGAAGCTGCAATTCACATCTGTCGGTATCTCAAGTTAACGGGAGCGATTTCCATCAAGTTTGCCTTAGATCCGACCAGCTATGCCTTCTACATCTTAGAGGTTAATCCATTTGCTTCAGACAGTCTTTTGATGGCTTCCACGGGTCTTGGCTATTCCATATTTGAGCAAGGAGTGCAGTTGCAGTTGGGTCGTTCTCTAGAGCATTTGGCCCATCCATTATTACAGAATATAAAAGCTGTTTATGAACCCAGTCTAGACTATATTTTCTTTAAGATTCCGATCTTTTCAGATGCTACGAAAAATGCTCGTCTCAATACACAAATTCACTCCTATGGGGCTGTTTACGGATTTGGAAAGAGAATAGACGAGGCTTATCAACAAGCTCTTGAAACGATTAAATCCAAGAAGTTATTGACTGTCTTTCCGGATGAAATGAGCGATGATGAATTGATCCAGAAAATTGCTCGTCATATGCCTCACCGACTTTTCTACATTTTAGAAGCCTTGAAACGCGGTTTTGAATTTGAAGAACTCTTGGATTTAAGTAAATTAGAGCCGATTTATTTGCAGGTACTAGCCAACCTTGTAAAAATGGAAGAAGCAGCAGAAGCTGAAATCAAACCAGCCTTTCTTCCAGTTGAACCATCAGCTGGTTTATATGAGCTTAAAGCGGGAGCAGCCTACTATCTGACTCAAAATGGGACCAATGAAGCTCCAGCTTTGAACGCAGCTTGCCTATTAGTGGACGATCTAGAAATATGCGATACCCACTTTGATGAGAAAGTCCGCCTGCAAATTCAAAAGCTGAAAGAAAAGGGACAAGAAGTGATTCTGCTCACCAATCGCCCTTTTACAGAATCGTATGCAGTCAAGGTTTACTTTCTCCCTATGAATGAGAAGAGTCTCCAGTTCATTCAAACAGTGGATCAGGTCAAAGATGTGATCTATCTTTCTAGCATACAATAAAGGATCCGGATAATCTATCCGAATCCTTTTTGTTTCTTATTTTTTGGTCACAATTCCGATAATAGTATCCACAGCGCGTTCCATGGTTTGAAGGCTAACGTATTCAAAGCGCCCGTGCATATTTTCACCACCGGCAAAGATATTAGGTGTTGGAATTCCCATAAAGGAAATTTTAGATCCATCTGTACCTCCGCGGATTGGTTCAATGATTGGAGTGATGCCAAGATCTTCCATGACTTCCTTAGCAAGGGTAATTGGCGTCATATCTTTTTCAATCACTTGCTTCATGTTGTAGTACTGATCTTTAAGAGTGAGGAGAACGCGTTCGCTACCAAGCTCAGCATTCATGTGATCGGCAATAGACTGCATGAGGTCTTTGCGTTTCTCAAAACTTTCTGTTTCAAAGTCACGAATGATGTAGCTAGCAGTAGCTTCTTCGACGGTTCCATCGATATTCATCAAGTGGTAGAAGCCTTCATAGCCTTCGGTCAATTCAGGACGTGCCCCTTCAGGTAGTTGGTTATGAAAATCAATAGCCAATTGAAGGGCGTTGATCATTTGACCTTTGGCTGTGCCTGGGTGGACATTGCGTCCCTTGAAGGTCAGTTCAGCCCCAGCTGCTGAGAAGGTTTCGTATTGAAGTTCGCCAAGAGGACCGCCATCAACGGTATAGGCAAAGTCTACATCAAAATCTTCTGCATCAAATTGATCTGCACCGACGCCAATTTCTTCATCTGGTCCAAAACCGACACGGATCTCCCCGTGTTTGATTTCAGGATGCGCTGTCAGATATTCAATAGCTGTCATAATTTCAGCAATTCCTGATTTATCATCTGCGCCTAGAAGAGTGGTACCGTCAGTTGTAATCAAGGTTTGTCCCTTGTAGTTATTCAAATGAGCAAAATCTGCTGGATCAAGTGTGTAACCAGAGTCCCCAAGAGCAATGACACCCCCATCATAATTCTCAACGATTTGAGGATTGACATTTTCCGCATTGAAGTCAGCGGTATCCATGTGAGAGATAAATCCAATCTTGCGGGTAAATCTTGGATCATTGGCTGGAAGCGTTCCAATAGCATAGCCATTTGCTAGATAGTAGACGTTTTGAAGCCCCACGCGTTTCATCTCGGGGATCAAGACATTGGTTGCAAAATCAACTTGTGATTGGGTACTTGGAGTGGTTGTAGAATGTTCGTCTGAACGTGTATTGACTTTTACATAGGTAATAAAACGGTCCAATAAATTTGGGTATTTCATAATCATTCTCCTTTTTCAGTTGCAATTAAATTGTGAATAGCATGGGCCACGCCATCCTCATCATTGGTCAGGGTGACGAAGTCCGCTATTTCCTTGACAGCAGCATTGCTATTTCCCATGGCAACACTATAACCAGCAAAACGAAGCATCTCAAGGTCATTATTAGCATCTCCAAGAGCCATGACCTGGTCTCTATTGTATCCTAATGTTTGACTTAATACTTGTAGAGCAGAAGCCTTGCTTGCGCCTTTAGGAAGGATTTCAAACAAGATATCCTGTGAACGTACGGTGTTAAAGTTGTTTTCTAAGCTTGCCTCGTGCTGAGCTTGAAAGCTATCAATAGCAGAAGGATCTCCCACATACATCGCTTGAAAAATAGGAACATAGTTGGGGAGCTCTTTTTCTGAGACAGGTGTCGGTTTAGTATTTACGATGCCGGCATCCATAGTGACAAGATCACTGGCTTCAGGCGCAACGACTAGGTAATGATCCATGTCAAATAATGTTAACTGGACGTCTGTGTCTTCCGTCAGAACTTGCAAGCGGTGCATGTCCTCAAGGCTCAATTCTTCCTTGCCAATGATTTCCCAATTCTTAGTAGACAAGGTGGTACAGCCATTATTGATAATCATATAGTAGTTGCCATCAGGAAGGCCAATCTCTTCAAAAATGGGACGGACACCCGCTAAGGGACGCCCCGTACAGATCACAATATCGTAGCCGGCTTCATGG
>CAUTRO010000113.1:0-4894 GCA_963540685.1 uncultured Streptococcus sp. | reverse complement strand
AGTCTCCATTCATGCCTCCTACTCCAAAATCGAGAGGCTTCCATCCATTCACTGCCAGCAAAAGATTGAACCCACCCAATCGACCAAGATTTTATCCGATACGGTTCTGCGACTCTTCCGCTCCAAGTACGAAGGCGGAGCCATTCGGCAGATTGGTGTTTTTTATGGCGAACTTGTCGAGGAATCTCTCCAACTTTTTTCTCTCTTTGATGATCCGATAGCCCTAGAAAAAGAGGAAAAACTCCAGCAGACCATTGACCGCATTCGGGACCAATTTGGCTTTACCTCTCTTCAGAAAGGCTCCTCACTACTAGAAAACTCACGCGCCATTGCTCGCAGTAAACTAACTGGCGGACATTCCGCAGGAGGCTTAGATGGATTAACATGATTGACCGTTCTTATCTCCCTTATCAATCCGCCCGCGAATTTCAAGATCGTGGCATGGCCAAATGGGCCGGCTTCTTTTTATCCGAGCACACAACTGCCCTTCAGACAAAAGAAATCGACCGCAGCCAGCTCACGATTCTTCCACTTGCTGAGCAGATCCAGCTCCTCGAGCAGGCCTTTCAACAACAAACGACGATCTCGATCACGACTCTAGAAGGGAATCAATTTGCAACCTACACAGGTTCGATTCACACCTTATCTGCTTCTGAGCTTCTTCTCAAAAGCGATGGCCACTACCACCGGCTCCTTCTGACCTCTATCATTTTTATTGAAGCTGAGGAAACAGCCTATGAAACCTATTCAGACTAAACACGAATTACAATTTGATTATTTTTCAGAGAATTACCACCAATTTGAGACAGACTTTTACAAGTGGGCGGCTACTTCTACGCCACTTGTATTTTTAGAAGACGATATCCTCCACTCTATGGCAGCAGGCCAGCGAAACTACTTTCGTCTTCACCACACCAAAAGTCGGGATCATCGAGACCATTATTTCTATTTTAAGGTTTCCACACTCTCCCAATCACCCCTGACTCGTATTTACACTTATACAGGACATCACTTACAAAAAATAGATCCTCATCAGACAGAGAAAAAGGATAGCTTTATCTGAGAAGCTATCCTTTTTCTTCATTTTTAAAATTCACTACAGTCCGTATGAGTGATTAGAATCCATCTACGTTGGTGTAGATTTTTTGGACAACTCGACTTCTGACTGAGGAATCATTTCCAATTCAGTCACTTGGAATTCTTCAACACCTGATTCACGTAAAGCAACGATCGCTTTGTGAAGGTCAGTTGGAGCAGTGTAGACAGTGATGGTTCCTTCTTCCGCTTCGACATCGTCTACATCCACATCTGCCTCGAGCAAAAGCTCAAAGATAGCATCCGCATCCTCACCCGCAAAGACGATGACACCTTTGTTATCAAAGAGGTAAGATACAGAACCAGAAGCTCCCATGTTACCGCCGTTTTTACCAAAAGCCGCACGGACATTGGCAGCTGTACGGTTCACGTTTGACGTCAAGGTATCAACGATCAACATTGAACCATTTGGTCCGAACCCTTCGTAACGTCCTTCTGTAAAGGTTTCGTCCGTGTTTCCTTTTGCCTTATCGATCGCTTTATCAATCACGTGTTTTGGCACTTGCGCTTGTTTCGCACGGTCGATAACGAATTTCAAAGCAGTATTCAATTCTGGATCTGGTTCACCCTTTTTAGCGGCTACATAGATCTCAACACCAAATTTAGCATATACTTTTGAGTTAGCACCATCTTTGGCAGTTTTCTTGGCTACAATATTGGCCCATTTACGTCCCATGAGGATTCTCCTTAAATTTTTTCAAATTATTTTCAATCTTTTATATTATATCACAAATCATAAGACTTGGAAGAGTTTTTTACGCATCATCCCGGATGGAACTACTCTAGCAAGCATCTTTTATTCATCTCTTAGTCTGACCGGCACTCGGCCCCAAGTTTGTTCCGGTAGTTGCGAATGGCCCAATTGATAAACTTGGTCCGCTTGCTGACTCAGGGCATCCCAAGGTTCCTTACCAATTCGTGTCACTAAGTCGACTTGACCTTTTAGTGACTTGAGGTGGGCCTGGCCTTTTTCAGTAAAGCCTAAGACATGGATAGCAGTCGGCAAGATTTCTTCTCTCGCACCTACTAAGATATAAGTCAAAATGCGACGCACACGTGCCTTGGTATAGCGCTTGGTTGCCACCTGGTTAACCAAGTCTTCCACAGAGCTCGCGCTTCGAATGGCATCCTTTATCCGATTGGCCAGTTCTTCATTGACTTGAAAAATCTGTGTTAGATCCGGATGGGTTAGGATTTGATAACGGAGTAGTTGGTCATAATCCTCCCAAGACACCTGAGAAGACGTCTGAAAGAGCTGGCTATTGGGCATAAATTTGTCAACA
Organism: uncultured Streptococcus sp.; assembly: GCA_963540685.1. Taxonomy (GTDB): domain Bacteria; phylum Bacillota; class Bacilli; order Lactobacillales; family Streptococcaceae; genus Streptococcus. The sequence continues at coordinate 2,516 of CAUTRO010000113.1, read as the reverse complement.
AAGTCCTGATCATCCTTGTGTAGGCGTAGACTAGTCGCAGAAGCATAAGCCACTTCTTTTTCTTCCGAATGGTAACCCGCTCCCTGCCTTTGGATGGGGTTAAGCGCAATCGCCTTCCCAGCACAAGCCTTGGCATAGGCTAGCCCTAGGATATGGTTGGGAGTAGCCCCTGTAAACTCCACTCCAGCAAAGGTTTCCCAGGCTTTTTGGGTCTTTTGTGGATAGGATAACTCTTCTGGAAGGCTTCGCAAAAAAGCTTCCATTTCCTCTGCTTGCTCTGAGTAAACAGTCGCAATCGCTTGGTAATCCAAGACTTCTTCTGTCCCAAAGGTCAATTGATCGATTCCCAAACGGGACAAGATCTCTATCGCGCCCTTTGCAAAATGGTCAGCCGACTGAACAGCCACGAGAAAGGGGAGCTCGACCACCAGGTCCGCTCCATTTTCCAAAGCCATCTGCGTGCGTGTCCACTTGTCTACAATAGCAGGCTCACCACGTTGAACAAAATTTCCGGACATAGCCACAATCTTCAGTCCTTCTGCCTGTTCTAGCAGGTACTTGTGGCCATTGTGAAAAGGATTAAATTCTGCAATAATTCCTGTAACTGTCATGCTGTCCTACTTCTGTGCTACGAAAAACCAACGTTTACTGGTCTTAGTTGGCTCCTTATCTTCAAAGTCTGCGTAGAGTTTGAAGGATTTAAAGCCAGCTTGCTCCAATAAGATGTCATAAGTTAATACCTCATAGGTACGCTCTTCATGGACTTCGTCGTGCCGACTAAAGGAGCCATCCTCATCTTGGACAAAGAAGGTCAGCTCATGGACGATCGAGTGAGGAGCTTCATCCTCATAGGTATCCCAGAGCATGGCAAAATCTTCCGCATTTTCATGGTAAGAATAACCCGGAAAAACCTCATCCGTCTGGTAGGTCGAATGCACATCAAAAATAAAGACCCCGTCTTCATTAAGAGCATTGTAGACTTCTTTGAAGACATCTCCCACTTCCACCTCGTCTTGCATGTAGCAGATGGAATCTGAATAGCAGGTCACAAAGTCGTAGGTCCCTGCTTGCGATAGGTCCAGCATATTGCCCTCTAGAAAATCAATCTTTTGCTTAGCTGAAGTCGCTCTTTTTTCAGCAATCTTCAGCATGTCTGCACTCAGATCTAACCCTGTCACATCAAAACCAGCTTGGGAAAAACGAACAGACTGAATCCCTGTCCCACAAGCCAATTCCAGTAATCTTTTCTTGTCTTTTGTCTTTGGGAGATGGCGGAGGGAAAAATCCGTCCATAAGTCATACAAGCTATCGTCCATAACGGCATCGTAGACCGCCGCAAAGGTTTCATAAGTCGCCATAAATCAAGATACAAAGAGCGTTAAAAGCAAAGAGAAAATAGGAAACTTTCTGCCGTATCGCTAGATACCAAGGAAGTTTTTCTTTTTCTCACAGCTTTTAGCTCGTGTTCAGTTGATAAAATTAACAAAACACGACACCCTATCCTTTCTATTTTATAATGAGTCCGCCCGTAATTCGATAGAAAATTAGGAGCCTGACGATGGAGCCGAGCTCCAAGGAAGGCTGTCTATTTTCCGAGAATTACAGGACGGGTTCAAATCCTTTCTAAGATACAAAGAGCGTTAAAGACATAGAGAAAATAGAAAGCTTTCCAACGTATCGCCAGATACAAAGGAAGTTTTTCTTTTTCTCACAACTTTTAGCTCGTGTTCCGTTACCAACCGAACCAAACACGAGGCCCCATCCTTTCTTTCCATAGAATTTCAATTTAACCAACAAAACCCAGTTGTCACCAACTGAGTTTACCTGCTTATGCTAGGGCTGCTGAAAGATCGACAGCACTTGCTTCATGCCAGAGCTTTTCTAGGTTATAATGAGCACGCATTTCTTCTGAAAAGACATGGACCACCACACCACCTAGGTCAAGAAGGACCCAACCTCCAGCTGAATTCCCTTCTACATGGCTAGCATTAAAGCCAGCTTCAACAACCTTCTCACGAATATTTTCTGCAATCGCTTCCAACTGACGGCTATTCATAGAGCTCGCGATAACAAAATAGTCTGTCACACTAGTCAAGCGTTGAACATCCAAAGCCACAATGTCTTCCGCCCGCTTTTCATCGGCAGCTTTAACAACCAGTTCAAGTAGTTCTTTTTCTTTCATGTAATCCTCTTTCTTTAAAAAATTGTTTTGTAATCTAAGACATCCGCAAAACGTTCTTCCCAAATATTTTCATAAAATTCATTGAGCGTTTCTGCTGGAATGTCATCCCCATCAAAGGTTGTAACAGCTCCTTCTGGAATGACCAGCTGATAACCGTATTCAAAGGCAACCTTGACAGAGGTGTCCACGCAATATTCTGTCTGCATGCCACACAGGACCAGTTGTTCAATCCCTTGTTGATCCAAGTATTCTTTTAATCCTGTCTCTTTAAACATGCTATTGTATCGCTTCTGAAAGACCTTTTCATCAGGTTTTCGATTTAAAAGCGCAGACA